>JAAZCO010000244.1 GCA_012513235.1 Gammaproteobacteria bacterium | reverse complement strand
GGGATCAGGTGGGTAAACCCTTCCATCGCCACCACATCACCATCATGCAGGTACTCGGCAATCGCGTCTTTTAGAGATACAAACTTGGCCATTAGACTATCCTTTATACGTCGAAGAACACGGTTTCTTGAGGACCTTGCATATGAATATCAAAGTGATACTCAGGGCCGGTGCCCGTTTCTTTGCGCTGTGCAATTAACGTGCTTTGGCGTGATGCACAGACTTTGCTCAGAACAGGATCAGTTGGGTTGGCACTGGTTTCATCAGAGAAATAGATGCGCGTGAAAGCATGGCTTAATAAACCACGCATCATCACTACCACAGTAATAAAGGGCGCATGACCTGCTTGTGCTGCGCCTGGCTTAATGGTGTCAAAGCTAAAACTTAAATCGCTGCGTGTACCGGTACCACAACGGCCGTAACCGAGGAACTCTGTATCTAGCGCACGGTTGCTGCGTTGATCTAGCGGGTGATTAAAACGGCCCACCGCATTGGCTTGCCAGATTTCAATTAGCGCATCATCAACGGCATCACCGTTACCATCAAATACTTTGCCGGTGATGCGGATACGTTCACCGGCAACATCACCTTTCACCAACTGATTGTCGGCAATTTGCGTATTGCCGTAGCTGTACTGCTGCGCCGTTAAGCCGTAAGCGAAGTAGGGGCCAACTGTTTGTGAAGGAGTTTGCTTGAAAGTCATGTCTTAAGCCTCCGCAGGGGTAGCGTTAACGCCACGAACAACGATGTTAAAGATATAACCCAGCGCAAAACCGTCTTCAGTGACATCCAATGAAAACTCACTGACTAAACGCTCGCGGGCTTGTTCAGGTGTGGCGATGTAAATAGGGTCGTATGGCAGCAGTGAATCGCCAGGGAAATACATTTGCGTCACGATACGGCTGCTGATGCACGGGCCTAATAATGACAAGTGAATGTGGTTAGGACGCCAGGCGTTCGGGTGGTTACCCCAAGGGTAGGCACCAGGCTTGATGGTATAGAACTTATAGTTGCCGTTCTCATCGGTTAAGCAGCGGCCTGCACCTAAAAAGTTTGGGTCGATCGGTGCGTCATGCTGATCACGCTTGTGCACATAACGACCGGCTGCGTTGGCCTGCCAGATTTCAATCAGAGTGTTAGGTACAGGCTGACCAAACTCATCAAATACAGTACCGGTGACGATAATACGTTCGCCAATCGGCTCACCATTGACTTGACCGTTCTTGGTTAAGTCGTGATCCAGTGGTCCAAGCACTTCTTGGCCAAAAGCCGGGCCGGTTAATTCAGCCAGCTCTGGATCGATTTTGACCAGACTTTGTGAGACACCGCGCAAAGTCGATGATTTGTATTCGGGAGAGATAAAGGCAGCATGGCTGTCCCAGTCTCTTGGCGTGAGTTTAGACATTAGGATTGCACCTCTTGAGATTCGAGTTCGTTGTAGACTTCTTTAGCAATACGAAACGCAACATTGGAGAAAGGAACACCGGCATACACCGCTAAATGCAGTAGGGTTTCTTGAACTTCCTGCTTACTTGCGCCGGTATTGCGAGTGGCACGAATATGCATCGCCAGCTCTTCTTCATGATGCAGGGCGGCCATCAATGCAATGGTCAGCAGGCTGCGGTCACGCTTACTCAAGCCCGGGCGGCTCCAGACTGAACCCCAAGCCCCTTCAGTAATAAAGGTTTGGAAGGGCTCATCAAATTCAGTTTTGTTCGCAGTGGCACGGTCAACGTGGGCATTACCCAGTACTGAGCGGCGCGTTTTCATACCTTGAGCAAAACGGTTTGATTGCAACGTATGGGGCTGCAAAAACGCTAGCATGGCCGCTGCCAGTTGCTGAGGTTGCTCAACGCTGGGTAAATGTCCCGCGCCTTTAATCACAACAAACTGGCTGTTAGAGATGAGCGCTGCAGTGCTTTCAACCAAAGCAGGTGGCGTAGCACCGTCTTGATCACCCACTACACATAAGGTCGGTTGAGTGAGCTTAGCAGTACTGTCAGTTAAGTCAGCGTCGCGAATTGCCGCACAGGTGCCCACATAACCTTCCAGTGGTGTGCGTGCCATCATATTGCGCCATGCGATTAAGTCATTGGGGCGTTGCTCGCGAAATTCAGCAGCAAACCAGCGCTCCATCACAGCATCAGCAATATGCTCTAAGCCGTGCTCACGTACGGTGTTGATACGATCTTCCCAGCCTTGTGCTGGACCAATCTTATGTGCGGTATCGCATAGAATTAAATTGCTGACCAATGCAGGACGTTGCGCGGCAACACCTTGCACAATCATGCCGCCGACGGATAAGCCACATAATGTCACTTGCTCGATGTTAAGAGCATCGAGTAAGCCAATCAGATCATTGATGTGGTCATTGAGTTGGTAAGGCGCAGGCGGGCATGTTGATAAGCCGTGACCGCGTTTGTCGTAACGCAGAAAGCGATAGTGGGGTGCCAGAAATGCTAATAATGGCTCCCAAACGCGTAAGTCCGTGCCTAAAGAATTGGAGAAGACCATTAATGGTAAATGTTGCGGGCCTTCTAATTGATAATGAAGCATGACGCCGTTAACGGTCATGGTCTGAATCATAGTGTTTGCCTTCACCTGCTGCAAAATAGTTAGACTCAATCTTGCTTAAATTATTTGATATGTAAAATGATGTTTTATCAATTTGCTATATCAAAAAAGGAATGCATTAAGGTTTTCTGGCGTATGTGAGCTGTGGATTGAGCTCGTAAAGGTGTGTGTGCACGTGATTTTTTTACTTATTATCGATGCCGATACATTTTTTGCATTGACTGGCTCACTGTATGTCAGTGAAGAATAGACCCAAGAGCGTTGAGTATTTTTGTGCCGCTGGTAGGCAGTTTCTATGCTGTTTATTCTTTTTTTAAAAAAAGTGTATATCGTTTTTGATATACCTAATGTCGAAAGTTTCATTTTTCATAACTGTTATTAGCAATTAGCCTCAAGCTATATCCGTATGTGAATCAATCTACGCTCGATACAAAAACGTTTAATGAGAGCGCAAGATAGACCTGAATTTCAATAAAGGACCCTGTGTTATGACAACCACTCCCTATCAGAATCTTGAGTTGCAGCCGCTTGCTGGCCAATGGCGCTCAGGTAGTTCGCAAACTCAATTACCAGTATTAAACCCTTATACGGGTGAAGAGTTGTTGAAACTCAATTTAGCGACTAAAGACGACATGGAGCAGGCTTTTGTTGCTGCACGTGATGCGCAAGTTGGTTGGGCGGCTATGGGTCCTGCTGCACGTGCTGCAGTGTTACTAAAAGCCGTGGAGATTTTCGATCAGCGTCGTGAAGAGATCATCGACTGGTTGATCAAAGAGTCAGGTAGTACGCGCATTAAAGCGCAAATTGAGTGGGGGGCTGCACGCGGCATTACGCTCGAAGCTGCTAGTTTTCCAAGCCGTGTACAAGGCTGCATTTTACCCAACGATATTCCAGGCAAAGAAAGCCGTGTCTATCGCAAGCCCATTGGTGTGGTCGGTGTGATCAGCCCATGGAACTTCCCGTTGCACTTATCACAGCGCTCAGTGGCTCCGGCTTTAGCTTTGGGTAACGCGGTAGTGATTAAACCTGCCAGTGATACTCCAGTGACCGGTGGCTTATTGCTGGCGCATATTTTTGCTGAAGCGGGTCTGCCTGCAGGTGTTTTGAGTGTAGTGGTGGGTTCGGGTGCGGAAATTGGTGATGCTTTTGTCGCGCATCCGATTCCGGGTTTTATTTCCTTTACGGGATCAACCCAAGTGGGTCTCAATATTGGGCGTATCGCTTGTGGTAGTCAGTATTTGAAGCATGTGGCGCTTGAGCTGGGCGGTAATAGCCCGTTCGTGGTACTTGCTGATGCGGATGTTGAGCAAGCGGTTAATGCGGCAGTGGTGGGTAAGTTTCTACACCAAGGCCAAATCTGCATGGCGATCAACCGCATCATTGTTGAGCAACCACTGCTCGAAGAGTTTACGCGTCGTTATGTTGAGCGTGTCAGTGCCCTTAAATATGGCGATCCAAGCTTGGCCGATACCGTTGTTGGCCCAGTGATTAATGCTAAACAGTTGTCCGGCTTGCTGCACAAAGTTGAGTTAGCCAAACAAGAAGGTGCCACCTTGTTAGTGGGTGGCGCAGCGCAGGGTAATGTATTACCACCACATGTGTTCGGTAACGTGACTGCGGATATGGATATTGCACGCGAAGAAATTTTCGGTCCTCTAGTTGGTATTCAAAGTGCCACTGATGAGCAGCATGCTTTAGTGCTGGCCAACCAAAGTGAATATGGCTTATCCAGCGCTGTATTTACCGCCAGTTTAGAGCGTGGTGTGCGCTTTGCTCAGGGTATCCAGGCGGGCATGACGCATATCAATGATATGCCAGTCAACGATGCACCAAACGCTGCCTTTGGTGGTGAGAAAGGCTCGGGTCTAGGGCGCTTTAATGGCGAGTGGGCCATTCAAGAATTTACCCGTGATCATTGGATTACTGTGCAGCATACGCCGCGTCAGTATCCATTTTAATTGCTCTAATAAAAATAAAGGAAACTCCATTATGTCTGTGAAGATAAAGTCCTTGGTGTTAAAAAGCCTTGTTGTGCCTGTGCTGCTAGCCAGTGCAGCGACTTACGCAAACAGTGAGAGCCGTTTTAAAGATGGCGAACAAGTGTATGCAAAAGTCTGTGGTCATTGTCATGAAACCGGTGGTGATATTGGTCCTGTGTTGTCAGGCCGCAATCTCAACCCAGCTTACACTACTGCGATTGTTCGTAATGGCTTTCGCGCTATGCCTGCATTCGCAGCTTCGTTTGTTGATGACAAAGCCTTAGCGCAAGTCAGTCAATATATTCAGGAACTACCTGCTGCAAGCAAGGAGTAAGTATGAGTATTGAACGTCGTTCTGTATTAAAAGGCATGGCTTTAGGTGGTGCTGCTCTGGCGTTAAGTCAAGCAGGCTTAGCCGCAGCAGCACAGGTCAGTTCTGCTACGACGCGCAAACCTGTTGTGCTGTTAGTCAGTGATAAAAACGCGCACACAGCATTTATAGCTGGCGTCAAAGCCAACCCCAGTGCGGGGCAGCTGACAGTACTGCAGGCTGAGCATGAGATGGATTTTATCAGTTCATTTGCTCAGCGTTTACAGCATTCTAAAGGTGAGCGCATTTTAGGTTTGGTGGACGATGCCAGCGGCATGTTGCTGTTAGATATCGCGCGCAGTGCCGGTGCACGAGTGCATTGGATGGGGCAGCACGCCACGCTCAATGGCAGGTCACGTCACCGTATTTCAGCGACCACGCAAAATGCCAATTGCATCACGCAATTTGCTGAACATGCACACAGCTGCAGCCGTCCTACGGCGATGACTGAGCAGACTTTGTCAGCCAGTAGTGATTGGGCCGCTTCCTTGGGTTTTGCGCTGGCTTCAGCTGAGCCCAATCGTCGCTATTTACGCACGACGCCACCGACCCAGACTGCTGCCGTTGACGGCCACTTTGTTTCGTTTTCGATTGAAACCTGAAGGATTCTTAACTCATGACTACACAAAATACTAAGGTATTGCCAAAAGGCATTAGCCAAGCCAACTTCGATAAGGCGATCAGCGAGTTTCGCACCTTATTGGGCAATGACAATGTCTTGACCGAAGAAGCTCAGCTTAAGCCTTACAACAAAATTATGATGCCTGTTGAAGATGCCGCGCACGCACCTTCAGCCGCAGTCACCGCCACCACCGTTGAGCAAGTGCAAGGCGTGGTTGCGATCTGTAATAAATACAAGATTCCAGTGTGGACCATCTCCACCGGTCGTAACTTTGGCTACGGTTCTGCAGCACCACATCACCGTGGACAGATTATTCTTGATCTGCAAAAAATGAATAAGATTCTGCACGTTGATGCTGATCTCGGCACCGCTTTGGTTGAGCCAGGTGTGACTTATCAGCAGTTGTATGACTATTTAGAAGACAACAACATTCCTTTGATGCTGTCATTCTCAGCACCCTCGGCAATTGCCGGTCCTTTAGGTAACACTATGGATCGCGGTGTGGGTTACACACCATACGGTGAGCACTTCTTAATGCAGTGCGGTATGGAGTTGGTGCTGGCCAATGGTGAAGTGTATCGCACCGGTATGGGTGGCGTTAAAGGTGACAACGCATGGCAAGTGTTTAAGTGGGGTTACGGCCCAACACTTGACGGTATGTTTACCCAAGCCAACTATGGTATTTGCACTAAAATGGGTTTCTGGCTTATGCCTAAACCACCGGTGATTAAGCCGTTTGAGATTCAGTTTGATGAAGAAGCTGATATTGCGGAAATTGTCGACTTTATTCGTCCGCTGCGTATTGCGCAGGTTATTCCCAACTCGGTAGTGATTGCCGGCGTACTGTGGGAAGCCTCCACTGCGGGTGTACGTCGCTCCGATTACACCATTGAGCCGGGTGCAACCTCGGATGCGATTCTCAAGCAGATCCAGAAAGACAAAAAGCTCGGTGCTTGGAACGTGTATTGCGCACTCTACGGCACTAAAGAACAGGTTGAAGTGAACTGGAATATTGTCACAGGTGCGCTGAAGCAACTGGGCAAAGGCCGCATGATCACTGAAGAAGAAGCTGGCAATACTGAGCCCTTTGCTTACCGTGCGAAGTTGATGTCCGGTATTCCAAACTTACGTGAGTTTGGCTTGTACAACTGGCGTGGGGGCGGTGGTTCAATGTGGTTTGCGCCTGTTAGCCAAGCTAAAGGTAACGAGTGCGACAAGCAAAAAACGCTAGCCAAAACCATTCTTAATAAGCATGGC
>JAAZCO010000243.1 GCA_012513235.1 Gammaproteobacteria bacterium | reverse complement strand
GACCGTCGTTGTTTACGGACAAACCGAGGTCACCCGTGACTTGATGAATGCGCGCAAGGCTTGCGGCGCACAAACCATCTATCAAGCTGACAACGTCGCTATTCATGATATGAAAAGTGCTGCGCCCTATATTACCTATGAGAAAGATGGTGTTGAGCAGCGTATTGACTGTGATTATATAGCCGGCTGTGATGGCTATCATGGTGTTTCACGCAAATCCATTCCAGCTGATGTACTGACTGAATACGAACGCATCTACCCTTTTGGTTGGCTAGGTGTGCTGGCCGATACGCCGCCTGTGCATGACGAGTTGATCTATGCACAGCACGAGCGTGGTTTTGCTTTGTGCAGTATGCGCTCGGCAACACGTACACGTTATTACGTGCAAGTACCTATGACTGAGAAAGTTGAAGACTGGTCTGATGAGCGTTTTTGGGATGAATTGCGTCAGCGTATCCCTGCTGAACAAGCAGCCAAGCTAGTGACCGGCCCTTCAATTGAAAAGAGCATCGCGCCACTGCGTAGTTTTGTCGTTGAGCCGATGCAATATGGCAACCTGTTTCTCTTAGGTGATGCTGCGCATATTGTGCCACCTACAGGCGCTAAAGGCCTTAATCTAGCCGCCAGTGACGTGAATACGATGTATCGCATTCTGTGCAAGGTCTATCAAGAAGGTCGTACAGATTTGCTGGAGAAATACTCTGAGATTTGCTTGCGTCGTATTTGGAAAGCAGAGCGCTTCTCTTGGTGGCTAACCAGCATGATGCATGATTTCCCCGAAAATGATGCCTTTACCAAGCGTATGCAGCAAACCGAATTAGAATATTTTGTTGGCTCAATCGCTGGACGCACCACCATTGCGGAAAACTATGTTGGTTTGCCTTACGAAGCAGTGGAATAAGCACATTGCTACACACTTAGATACTTAACCTATACAGCCAACCGACCGTAAACACTCAGTCACACAGTGATACCGGTCGGTCTTCAACAATAACAAGGGGATTGACTATGGGTATTGGTGGAATTAGCACATGGCAATTGATTATTGTCGCACTCATTATATTAATGCTGTTTGGCACTAAACGACTGCGCAGCATCGGCGGTGACCTTGGCGATTCTATTAAAGGATTTCGCAAGGCCATTAAAGATGACGAGAAAAGCTAAGCAATTGCATAGGACTTTTGTAGGTCGGTATGCGGCACCGCTGGGGCGTTTTAACGCCCTTGTCGGCCTGAAGGCTGACCTACATTTTGAGCAGGTGATTCATTGCGGTTTTCAGGTGCATGGGTTTGACTGGTTTATGCATTAAGGTGTGGCCCAGTGCGCGCATTTGTTGTTTGAGCTCGTTGCTGTAATTGGCGGTAATCATCAGTGTAGGGATGGGTGTGGCGCGCTGTTGATTGATATTCACCACCACATCCACGCCATTGATATCGTTATCCAAGTGATAATCGACAATCAATACATCCACCGGCATTTGAAAACTGCCCACCTGCTCAGCTAAGTCCTCCTCTGACAACCCTGTAGTGACCAAACAGCCCCAGCCTTCCAGCAAGGTGCGCATGGCGAGGCAAATCGCCATATCGTTATCCACCACCCACACGCGCACGCCACTTAAATGATCCAAATGGTAGCTGGGCACTTCGGCGACGGGTTGAATCTGCAACTCATGGGCTTGTGCTAACGGCACTTGCACCGAGAACATCGAGCCCTTCCCCATCTGCGAGGACACACGTACCGGATGACCCAAAATGCGGGTGATTTTATCAACAATCGCCAACCCTAAACCCAGACCGCGATCTTGCTTTAAATGCTGACCATCACCGCGCTTAAACTCTTGAAAAATCTCATCTTGTTTGTCTTCGGCAATGCCAATACCGGTGTCCCACACTTCAATCGAGACACAATCAGCATGGCGACGACAGCCCAGTAGCACACGGCCACTTTCGGTATAGCGGATGGCATTACTGAGGAAATTACGCAGTATCCGCGCCAGCAAATGGATATCAGTTTTCACCAGCACCGAACTCGGAACAAAATCCAGGGTCAGGCCAACGCTTTTTGCCACTTGCTGATATTCCAGCGCCAAGTTATCCAACAAATGCTGCGCGGAAAATACCGAAACATCGGCTTTAATCACTCCGGCATCCAGCTTAGAAATATCCACCAAGGTGCCGAGTAAGTTCTCGACATCATCCAGCGAATTGCTGATGTTTTTCACCAGCTTTAAGCTGCTGGCCACATCGTGACGCTCAGCTAACGAGCCAGTAAATAAGCGCGCGGCATTCAGCGGTTGCAGCAGATCATGACTGACGGCGGCCAAAAATTTGGTCTTGGACAGATTGGCTTCTTCAGCCTCACGCTTGGCCTCAAGCAAATGCACTTCGGCTTGTTTACGCACGTCAATCTCAGACACCAATTGGCTATTGAGTTTCGTCAGTTCGGCGGTGCGTTCACGTACGCGACCTTCGAGATTTTGGTAGGCCTGATGCAAGGCATCGGCGGTTTGCCGGCGCTCGGTAATATCACGTACCAGCACAAAAATACCTGTAATTTCACCATTGCTTTGTCGATTGGGCACATAGGAGCGCTGCATAAAACGCTGCTTACCTAAGACGCTGCTTTCCGCGACATCAAAGGTCAGGCTTTCACCTTGTAAAGCGCGATTGATATAGGGCTGCAAACGTAAAAAGTGCTCATCACTGTGTGCTTCGCGCAGGCTTAAACCTAAAATACTGTCGCGCGGCCAGCGATACCATTCTTCATAGACTTTGTTAGTAAACTCGTAAGTAAAATCACTTTTCACATAGGCAATCATCGCCGGCACATGGTCGGTAATCAGACGAATCCAATGCTCACGCTTGCGCAACACTTCGGCATGCCGGTAGCGCTCGGTGATATCGGTGAAGGTATTGACAAAATCGCCACTGGGCAACGGATGGGTGCGAATTTCCAGCACACGGCCATCGGATAACCGCTGCTCTTTTTGCAGTACTGGCTGACCATGGCGATCACGACTGCGCGGCGTTAGTACCGAGACGCGACTGTCACTCATCACTTCTAAAAAGGAGCGGTTGGCCTCGATAGGCTGCAAATCACACAGCTGTAAAAAGCGGTGATTCCACAGCTCCAACACGCCCTTGGCGTTGACCATGACCACGCCTTGCGAAAGATTATCCACGGTTTGTTGCAGCATGCGGGTTTTCTGCGCCAGCGCTTG
>JAAZCO010000242.1 GCA_012513235.1 Gammaproteobacteria bacterium | reverse complement strand
CTGGCCATGGGGCTGCCCATATTGCCTAAGCCTAAAAATCCGATATGCATGGTTGATCTCCGCTTATTATGATTGTTGCGAGTGTCGATGCTAAATAGGTTAAATCTTTAGTGCAGAGCAAGCCGCCTGACTCGAAAGCCAGGCGGGTGCTGCTTATTTCAAGCTGATAGTAGTGTTGAGTGCGCCCACTTCTTCATCTTCATCAAACCAGCGTGCAGTCACTGTTTTAGTTTGCGTGTAGAACTGCACAACTTGCTTGCCGTACGGGCCTAAGTCGCCCAGCTTAGATGCGCGTGAACCGGTGAAGGAGAACATCGGTACCGGTACTGGAATCGGTACGTTAATACCCACCTGGCCGACATCAATCTCTTCTTGGAAACGACGCGCAGTAGCGCCTGAACGGGTAAAGATCGCGGTGCCATTACCGTTCGGGTTGGCGTTCACCAATTCAATGGCTTGCTCGATGCTGTCTGCGTTGATCACACACAGAACTGGACCAAAGATCTCTTCTTGGTAAATACGCATGGAGGTATCCACGCCTGAGAAGATGGTTGGGCCGACAAAGTTACCTTGCTCAAAGCCCGGTACAGTTGGGTTACGACCATCGAGATCAATGGTTGCACCTTCGCTGACACCGCTTTCAATCAGGCCAGTAATACGCGCCAGAGCTTGGGGTGAAATCACTGGGCCGACATCGGTACCCGCTTGGCAACCGGCATTTACTTTCAGGGTTTTAGCTTTAGCTACCAACTCAGGCAACCAGTTTTGAGCTTCGCCCACTAAAACAATCACTGGCAAAGCCATGCAGCGTTGACCGGCAGCACCAAAGGCCGCACCAGCAATGGCGTTGAGAGTTTGCTCTTTGTTGGCATCAGGCATCACGATACCGTGGTTTTTAGCACCCATCATGCACTGCACACGCTTACCGGCCAGCGATGAGCGGTTATACACATGCGTACCCACATGGGTTGAGCCCACGAAGGACACTGCTTTAATATCTTTGTGATCGCAAATGCCGTTCACTGCATCTGGGCCACCGTGAATCACGTTGAGTACGCCGGCTGGAATACCAGCTTCGAGTGCTAGCTCAACTAAGCGCATGGTCACCATTGGATCTTGCTCAGATGGCTTCAGCACAAAGGTGTTACCGGTGACGATGGCCATGGGGAACATCCACAATGGAATCATCGCTGGGAAGTTAAACGGGGTAATACCGGCACACACACCGATCGGTTGCATCAAGGTGTAGGTGTCCACGCCACTGGCAACGTTGTTAGCGAGCTCACCCAGCTGTAGATTACCAATGGATGCGGCATGCTCAACCACTTCAAGGCCGCGGAATACATCACCTTCAGCGTCAGCTAAGGTCTTGCCTTGCTCAGCAGTCAGAAGTGCGGCCAGCTCTTGCATGTTTTCACGGATCAGTTGCTGGTACTTTAAGAAAATACGTGCACGGGCACCGATCGGTGTTTTGCGCCAGGTGGTAAAAGCTTTTTTAGCGCTTGCGACTGCTGCATTGATTTCGTCAGCGGTAGCAAAAGGAACTTTAGCCAAGACTTCTTGAGTGGCTGGGTTAATCACCTCACGCCACTGGTCAGTTTTGGACTCAACAAACTGGCCATCAATAAGAAGTTTAATTGTCGGGACTTGAGCAGTTGTCATATCGTTACGCCTCAGCATTAATTTATTTTTATGTTTGACTCATTCACTGTGATTTCATCCTAGCAGTGCATTTTTGCCTGCCGCAACCCTGTATGATGCAGATACGCTGTGCAAAAATGCACACAGACAATAAAACCTGGACGAGAACACTATGGATTGGGAACAATTACGGTTTTTTTTAGAATTGGCACGTGCTGGACGCTTAGTGATTGCGGCGCGGCGTATGGGGGTTGACCACACTACGGTGTCGCGCAAAGTGCAGGCGCTAGAGAAAGATTTAGGCCGCCCCTTATTTTTACGTGAGCATGAAGGTTACAAATTAACCGAAGCAGGGCGCGCTTTGCTGCCTCAGGTTGAGGCGATGGAAAGTGCGTTTGTGGGGATTTCTGACTCGCTGCCCAATTTAGGTGAGCAATTGTCGGGGCATGTGCGCATTGGTGCCACTGAGGGTTACAGTACTTCGCTGTTAGCTGAACAATTGGCTGAGTTGGGGCAACGTTTTCCACATCTGAAGGTGGATTTGCTGGCGCTACCGCGAGCGGTGCAGTTGTCGCGTAACGAGGCGGATATCGTTGTGACGCTGGAGCGCCCTGAGCGTGGGCCCTTTATTATCACGCGTTTAACCGATTACACCTTGTATCTGTATGGCAGTGAAGAGTATTTGGCTCAGCATCCTGAGATTACTCATCGTGATCAGTTGCGCGAACACCGCTTTGTCAGTTATGTCGATGACTTGTTGTACAGTAAAGAATTGTTATTTTTAGATGAATTGGTTAAGCCCAGTACTGCCAATTTACGCAGTACCAGTATTTTAGCGCAGCAGCAGGCGGTAGCTGCCGGTGCTGGTCTGGCTATTTTGCCAGCTTTTGCCGCAGCCAAAGAGCCGCGCTTGCGCCGTGTGTTGGCGGGTGATGTAAGTTTTACCCGTACGTTTTGGATGCTGATGCCCATTGAGCTCAAAGATATTGCTCGGATGCGCACCGCGTGGAACTTTTTGCGTGAGCAAGCAGCCACACAACAACACATACTTTTACCTGAGGATCACAACATGGAGGATCAATAATATGCTGGTGCAGCGCTCAGGAACCGTGTCTGCCGTGATGGTACGTGAAGCTCTGTATGCATCCTTGCAGCAAGGCTGGAATATTGATGACTTGTTAGATGGTACGCCTTTTGATGCGCAAATTATGCAAGCCGATGCAGCACGGGTACCGGTCAAACAGTACGCACGCTTTTGGCGGCGTTTACGTCGCACCATCCAAGATGAGTTTTTTCTGATGGATGAGCGCGCGATGCGTCCGGGCAGTTTTGCCTTTATGTGCACCATGGCGGCCCAGCAGCCCACCGTTGGACAGGGGTTGGAAGTGGCG
>JAAZCO010000241.1 GCA_012513235.1 Gammaproteobacteria bacterium | reverse complement strand
GCGATTGCCATGGCACGCAAGGCTGGCTTTGATAATTTCAATTTAGATTTAATGCACGGTTTGCCCGATCAATCACCGGCAGAGGCTTTGGCGGATCTGCAAACAGCCATTGATCTCGCCCCCACGCATCTGTCGTGGTATCAACTGACCATGGAGCCCAATACCGTTTTCTGGAGCAAGCCACCGCTACTGCCAGAAGATGATGTGCTCTGGGATATTCAAGAAGCCGGTCAAGCTTTGTTAGCGCAACATGGCTATAAGCAATATGAAGTTTCCGCTTATGCGCGTGCCGATCAGGTTGCGTTGCATAACGTCAACTACTGGTCCTTTGGTGACTTTATCGGAATTGGTGCCGGTGCACATGGCAAGGTCAGCGATCCTAGCGGACGTATCCAGCGCACATGGAAAACCAGGCAACCAGCTGATTACCTCAATCCAGACAAGCCTTTCTTAGCCGGCAGCAATACCTTACCTGCTGCGGACTTGCCCTTTGAGTTTCTAATGAACGCTCTGCGCCTGACTGATGGCGTTGCACTTGGGCTCTTTAGCGAACGTACAGGTTTACCCTTGAGCGCCTTACAGTCAGGCCTAGAGCAAGCACAACAGCGCGGTTTATTGTCTGCTGATCCGCAGCGTTTAGCCGCCAGTGCCCAAGGCCAGTTGTTTTTAAATGATTTATTGCAGATTTTTCTCGAAGCAGACGGCTAAACATGCCGCCAACAGGGAGTTGTTATGGATATGTTGCTTGATTTAGTGCTGAGTGCCTCTAAGTGGACACGCTTGCATTTGAGCGATATCAGCTTGGCGATTATTGCTAGCGCGCTGGTGCTCTTTGGCCCGACATTGAATGCTTGGGTGCGCGGTCAAATTGGGCATATGAATACGGCGATTCGTACGCTGTGTTTTGCTCTGGTGTGTACCATAGGTTACGGCGCGGCGATGATTTATCTACCGCCAGTGCTGACGAACAGTTTTGCACATCTCAACAACTACAGCTTGGCACCGGTGCTAGTGATGATTTTTATTCTGATCGGTATTTTAGCGGATCGTAATTAAAGCCCTGTGGCTAAGCTGCTAAGCCTTACTCACTGCTCAGCTATACCTAGCTAAAATCTCACACAACAATCAGGGTAGCGGCCAACACACAGCCTAGGCGCTACCCAATACAAACCCACAGCAGTGCGTATCAGTCAACACGCTCAAATTTCAAATCCCACACACCGTGACCTAAACGCTCACCACGACGTTCAAACTTAGTCACTGGACGCTCGACTGGGCGTGGCACTGAAGTTTGATCTTCAGACAAGTTCACAAAGCCTGGCGCAACATTGAGTACTTCCAGCATATGCTCGGTGTACTGCTCCCAGTCTGTTGCCAGATGGAAAATACCGCCCACTTTCAATTTGCTGCGCACCAACTGCGCAAACTCAGGCTGTACGATACGGCGTTTATGATGACGGCTTTTGTGCCACGGATCAGGAAAAAACAGCATCAAACGATCTAAGCTGGCATCGGCAACACACTGCTTGAGTACTTCCAATGCATCACAACTGTAAACGCGCACGTTAGTCACATTTTCAGTCAGCAAGCTATTGAGCAATGAACCCACACCCGGACGGTGCACTTCAATGCCGATAAAGTCTTGCTCAGGTGCAGCTTGAGCCATTTCCAGTAAGGATTGCCCCATACCGAAACCAATTTCTAAGGTGCGCGGCGCTTGACGACCAAAGATCTGATCAAAATCCTGTGGGCCATCGGCAAGCAATAAACCAAACTTAGGCCAGCCCTCATCTAAACCACGTTGCTGCCCGTCAGTCATACGACCAGCGCGCATTACATAACTTTTAATTTCACGGCGGCGCACAGGTAATGCTTCACCTGTGATCAGATCGTCTGTCATGGGAATCCTATTTAAAGAAATGCCATGACTGCACAGAGCGCGCAGCCATGGTTGAACTATCGTACTTAACCAATCATGCCTTCAAGCGGTGAAGAGGCACTGGCGTAGAGTTTTTTCGGCATACGTCCAGCTAAGTAAGCTAAACGACCGGCCTCAATCGCATGCCGCATCGCTTGCGCCATTAAAATCGGCTGCTGAGCGTCAGCAATGGCACTGTTCATCAACACTGCCGAGCAACCCATTTCCATCGCAATAGTGGCATCAGACGCAGTACCGACACCCGCATCCACCAGCACAGGAATCTTGGCTTCTTCGAGAATAATACGCAGGTTATAGGGGTTACAAATACCTAGACCGGTACCAATCAAGCCAGCTAAGGGCATCACTGCCACACAACCAATCGCCTCAAGCTCACGGGCAATAATCGGGTCGTCACTGGTGTAGACCATCACGTCAAAGCCTCCATCCACTAGCACTCTAGCGGCGTGCAGGGTTTCTACGACGTTAGGGAATAAGGTTTTTTGATCCGCTAAAATTTCTAACTTAACCAGATTGCGGCCACCTAATAGCTCTCGCGCTAAACGGCAGGTACGGATCGCCGATTCGGCATCGTAGCAACCAGCGGTATTGGGCAAAATGGTATAGCGATCAGGGCTGATCACATCCAATAAATTAGGCTCATCTGCGTTCTGGCCAATATTAGTACGGCGCACAGCAACAGTCACAATTTCAGCGCCCGAAGCTGCAATTGCCAAACCAGTTTCTTCCATATCTTTGTACTTACCCGTACCCACCAGCAAACGTGATGAGTAGGTTTTTCCCGCGATAGTAAAGGGGTGATCTGTACGTATAACGCTCATCTAAAGCCTCTCTGAGTCAGTAAAAGACGGTCAGCCAAGACTAACCACCACCAATCGCATGTACGATTTCCAGCGCATCGCCCTCTTTAAGGAGCGTGGTTTCGTACAAGCTGCGTGGCACAATTTCGAAGTTTAACTCGACGGCAACGCGGCGCCCTGCTAACTGCAGATGCTCAATTAAACCTGCCACACTGAGCGTTTCGCTTAATGCG
>JAAZCO010000240.1 GCA_012513235.1 Gammaproteobacteria bacterium | reverse complement strand
GGACGTGAGATACCGATCATGTCGGTTTCTTGGAACGCATCCGTACCGACCATATCACTGGGTACTTGCCCAGAGATGACAACCATCGGGATGGAGTCCATAAACGCAGTAGCAATACCAGTTACAGCGTTGGTTGCACCAGGACCCGAGGTCACCAGCACCACACCAGCTTTACCAGTTGCACGCGCATAGCCATCGGCCATGTGCGTTGCAGCTTGCTCATGACGCACTAAAATATGCGTTAAAGCAGGTTCTTTGAATAATGCATCATAGATATGCAGTACGGCACCACCTGGGTAGCCATAGATATATTTAACGCCCTCGTCACGCAATGAGCGAACGAGCATTTCTGCGCCGGATAAAAGTTCCACAGTAACACCTCTAAAACGCCAGAATATCGCCCTTCATCAAGGGCAATCTGATTGTAGGTTGCTGTTATTTGCAGCATGGGCGACGGTGATTGCCGACTACCCTGCTACCTAAATTAAGCAGCATAGAGAAACCCGAATGTCTAAAGATTCCTCACCCAGCGCGAGGTAACGCGATACGGGCATAGCGGGCGGCACGGGTACGCACCTCATGAACTCATGCTATAAGCGCCTTTATGAGGCGAACTTTACAGCTATCAATGAATTGTTCGGATTCAGCAGCCGCAAGTCAAGCTTTACGAGACAATTTTCTCGTTTCTTGGACTATCTGATGCATATGATAGATATTTATAGGCCTGAAGTGCAACCTCAAGGTTGCAATACCGTCTTTTAAGGTATATTCCAACAAGCCTTAATTTTCATATTCAGTCGCGTACATACAACAAGGAATATTGCATGCGTGGTTTCCTACCTCTAACCAGCTTTTTATTACTACTCAGCACACCGCTCTTCGCAGCCCCAATTTACAAATGGGTTGATGCGCAAGGCGTGACCCATTTCGGCTCGCAACCATCACCAGCCAATCAATCTGAGCAGGTCAAAACTAAAACTTTTCAGCCACAGCCAACCACTAAACCGATAGTGACTGACAACCTAGCTGACGACACTCCAACTCAAGCAGAAATAGAGCGTGAAGTACGTAAACAAGTTGCTCAAGAAAGTGCCGAACTGCAAAAGTACTGTACAGAATTGCGCTATAACCTTGCTCACCTAAAAAACAATCCGAGAATACTCGCTCAAGTCGATGGCAAGCCGAAGCGTCTCACAGAAGAAGAACGACAAGCACGCATTGCTGACACAGAAAAATCACTCAATGAGCGCTGCGCAAACATCAAGTGACTGCAACTCGGCGTCAGCTTAAACTCAATGCAATACCTGTTGTGACATAATTGCTGCGTCTATATTTTTCAGGCAACGCTGTAATGCTGCGGTCTCCAAATTGTTTTCACGGTAGACCACAGTAGCCATCTCAAAAATCGCACACTGCTTAGGCAATGGCTGCTGCGTTAGAACAATACTCTGCATACGCGGGATAAATATCCATTGTAGCCACTGGGAGAACTCCAGGGTATCTACACAAAATGGCTGCTGGCTTTGCAGTGCTTGCGCAGCGGGAGCTTGTGACTCCCACCAACCCAAAGCGCGCAATTCGTTTTCCAACTCAACTAGCAACACACCAACACGTAATTTAGCTTGCACTAACATTACATATTCACCCTTGCACGACGCTGCGCTTCTTGCGCACCAGCAGTATCACCTTGCTGACTGCGGGCTCGAGCAATCAAATCCCACAAGCCAGCCTGCAATGCAGATTGACCATTGCTGTAGCTTAAGCCGCGCTGTGCCAACTGCTCAGCTTGACTCGCATCGCCTTGCGCTAAACGCACTTCAGCTAAACGATAGAGCACTTGCGGCTCGCGTGGAGCAATACGCTGCGCACGTTCTAAGCTGGATGCGGCACCATTATAATCACCACCATTTTGCTGCTGCTTAGCTGTCGTCAGCAAGGCCAATACTGGGCCTGATAACTGCTCATCAGCAGCTAAGCGTGCTTGACCACCAATCGGCATGGATGCCACTGGCGTGCCAGTAATAGATTTTTCTATTGGCGCATCACCGTGCTGAATCTGTATACCGCTGATGGGCACACTAGGCACAGCATAGGTTTGCACGACTTCATTATTATCATTTTGTGCGTCTGTTACAGCATTACGCTGGTCTTGCTGTGTTGCAGAGCTGATTTGACGTGTATTTCTATCACGCATTGCACCTGAGGTTAAGGGTCCGCCACTTTCAACTACAGGTATGCTGCTGTACTGCGGCGAGCCAGCACAACCAGCTAAGAGGGCGGCCAACGCAACTAAAATAACTGCATGCTTACTCACATCAATTCCCCACATAGATTAATTTAACCAACTACGAATCCAACTCTTAACCGATTCAACTGGCTCTTTGATAATGCTTGGCTTATCACAAGAATCTCCTGCAATAGGCTCACTGCCACGAATATACGGCATTTGCACAGCACCTGGACAATCTTTCGCGCTACCCAAGCCTGAGTAAGCATCCACCCACGCCATGACAATATTTTCGGGAGGCGTCATGTTTAACGAAGATGGCGCTGCTTTTTGCATAAAGTTAGCCCAGACCTGTAAAGCACCACTGGCACCGGTTAAGGGTGTTTGGCCATTATCATCACGCCCCATCCACACCACCGCCAGCAAGTCCTGCCCAAAGCCTGCAAACCAACTGTCACGCAAGTCATTACTGGTGCCTGTTTTACCTGCCAACACAACAGAGGCCGGAATACGATTGTAAACCGAGCGACCTGTACCTTCAGTCATCACACGACGCATAGCTTCTTGAGTCAGGTAGATAGCGCCAGCATCAAAACGTTGTTCAACACTATAAGGATAACGACCCAACGGCTCATCATCAGCAGTTAAAACACTACGAATAGCGCGCAACGGTGTATTAAAGCCACCATTAGCGATTGTTTGATACATGCTGGTGACTTCAATGGGTGTCAAACTACCCGCACCCAGCAACATCGCAGGATAAGCAGGCCACTCTCGATCAACTCCAAGCTTACGCATGGTTTGCAACACGCGCGGCACACCCATTTCTAAGCCCAGCTTAGCTGTGGATAAGTTATAGGATTGTGCCAAGCCCTGATACAAGAACACCGTCCCATGCTCTTTACGATCATAGTTCTGCGGTGTCCAAGCCTTACCTTTACTACTTTTCACGGTAAAGCTTGAGTCTTCAATATAAGTAGTCAGCGTGTACTGCTTAGGCTGCTCTAGCGCTGTGAGGTATACCGCTGGCTTAACTAACGAGCCTATCGGGCGCACTGCATCAAGCGCACGGTTAAAGCCTGCATAGCGTGGCTGGCGACTGCCTAACAACGCTAAAACCTCACCTGACTCCGGACTACTGACCAACATTGCAGTTTCAACTTTATCTATTTCTTTACGGCCCGCCAGCTGTTTGTAGGTTTGCGCCAATGCTTCCTCAGCTTTACGCTGCACAATAGGATCAAAGCTAGTGAAAATACGTAAGCCTTCTTCGGTTAAGTCTTCGTCGCGATAATCTTCACGCAACTGACGCTTCA
This sequence comes from Gammaproteobacteria bacterium, assembly GCA_012513235.1. Classification (GTDB taxonomy): domain Bacteria; phylum Pseudomonadota; class Gammaproteobacteria; order Pseudomonadales; family Pseudomonadaceae; genus Denitrificimonas. Next base: position 3,149 of record JAAZCO010000240.1, on the reverse strand, counting down.
CTAAATCTAAAAAACCTGGGTAAGTGGTATTGGCTAAACTGCCTTTTTTAGTGATACCCAACGGACGTTGTTTGGCTGCAGCAGCTTGCTCGGCATCGACAATTCCTTGCTCCCTTAGCAAGTCAATCACTAAGTTGCGACGCTCAAGCGCTCGCTCAGGCTGACGGCGCGGATTGTAATAAGACGGTCCTTTAACCATCGCCACCAACAAGGCTACTTGATGTAATTTTAACTCAGCTAACGGCTGGCTAAAGAAATACTGACTGGCTAAGCCAAAACCATGCACGGCGCGCTGACCGTCTTGGCCTAAGAAAACTTCATTGAGATAGGCTTCTAAAATCTCTTGTTTACTATAATGCAGCTCAATTAACACCGACATCAAAGCTTCTGTAGCTTTACGGGTTAAGGTGCGCTCATTATTTAAAAAGAAATTTTTCACCAGCTGCTGCGTCAGGGTACTACCGCCTTGACGCAATGAGCCGGAGGACGTGTTAACCCACACAGCACGCGCAATTGATTTGGGTGATACACCGTAATGTGTATAAAACTCACGATCTTCCACTGCAATTAAAGCTTGTGGCAAGAGTTCAGGCACTTGATCTAAACGTACTAAAATACGGTCTTCTTTATGAGCAGGATATAGACCACCCACCAATAAAGGCTCTAAACGCACCACCGCCAACGGTTGTCCATTGGCTTGCGCAAGGCTGGCAACACTGTTGCCAGAAAAACTCACGCGTATGCCTTGTCCAGTTTCAGCACCATCATAAAACTTAAAGCCTCGTGTATGCAGGTCGACTGTATTACCATTAACCGATACATCACCGGCACTGCTGGCCGAACGCTCATTGCGATAGCCTAAGGCATTGAGTTCGGTTAAAAAGTCTTGTTTATTCAGTTTTTGCCCAGAAAACAACTCTAAAGGCCGCGCATACACCTTAGCGGGCACAGTCCAGCGCTTACCGGAAAATTTCTCTTGGACAATGGCGTCTAGATACATTAAGACGCCCGCAAGCACAACAACAGCCACAATCGACAACTTAATAAATAAGCTCAACCAACGGCCTGAAGCTTTCGTTTGACGCGGGTTTGCAGCCTTTTTAGTAGACCGTGACGTTCGTTTCTGAGTCATGCTGTTAATTATACCTAGTCTATTTCAGTTCAAAATGCATGTTGTTATAGTTTGCACAGCTGCTTACAGTTGCCATAATGGCATGCATTATTTTATCACTTTCAAGGATCACCTGTGACTCAAGCTCTGATTGCCGCACTCCAAAACCCTGCGATCTTCCCGCATCCAGTTGAAGAATTCCAGGTCATCGAAACGCATATTTCCTGGGTTATCCTAACCGGTAATTATGCTTATAAAATCAAAAAAGCAGTGAATTTTGGCTTTTTGGATTTCACAGATATCGACGCGCGCAAACACTTTTGCGGTGAAGAAGTCCGTCTTAATCAACGCTTAACCGACGGTCTCTACCTTGAAGTCGTCGCTATTACTGGCTCAATCGATGCGCCCGAGCTTAATGGTACCGGTGATGCTATAGAATACGCAGTTAAAATGCGTCAGTTCCCACAAACCCAATTATTGGGTGATATGCAAAAGCGTGGCGAACTGTGCGAAACACATATCGACGCTTTGGCTAAACAAATTGCCCGTTTCCATGATGAAGCACCGCGTGTACCTGCCGAGCATGCTCTAGGTGATCCACACGCAATTATGGCACCGATTCGCCAAAACTTTGAGCAAATCCGCCCCTTACTGACTGAACCTGCTGATTTACAACAGCTCGATGCACTCGAAGCTTGGGCCGAAGACGGTTTTACCCGTCTACTCCCACTATTAGAGCAACGTCGCCACAATGGTTCAATTCGTGAGTGTCATGGTGATATTCACCTCGGCAACGCCACTCTGCTGGATGGTGAAGTTGTGCTGTTTGACTGCATTGAATTTAACGAGCCATTTCGTTTAATTGATGTGGCTTCAGACGCTGCATTCTTAGCCATGGACCTTGAAGACCGTGGCCTTAAGCCCTTGTCACGCCGTTTTATTAATGCGTGGCTAGAGCTGACAGGCGACTACCAAGCCATGCCGCTGATCAATTTTTATAAAGCCTATCGCGCCATGGTGCGTGGCAAAGTGAACTTGTTCCGTTTAGGTCAAGAAACTGATCCTGTACAGCGCGCAGTCATTGTTCGCCAGTACCGCAGTTACGCTAACTTAGCGGAAAGCTACAGCGCAATTCCATCACGTTTACTAGCCATTACCCACGGTATTTCTGCAGTGGGTAAAAGCTCCGTAGCCATGCGCTTAGTTGAAGCTTTAGGTGCACTGCGTTTTCGCTCGGACTTTGAACGTAAGCGTTTATTTGGCGAGCAAGACAGCGAGCAGCAAAACACTTTAGGTGGCGGTATTTACAACCCCAATGCCAGCGCCGCGACCTATCAACGCCTACACTCTTTGGCTGCGGATGCCTTGCAAGCAGGTTTCCCTGTAGTCATTGATGCCACTTACTTAAAAACTGAACAGCGTCATGATGCCTGGCAGATTGCTGAAAACACTGGCACGCCCTTCCTGATTCTTGATTGCCAAGCTCCAGACGAAGTGGTTGCGACTTGGTTAAAACAACGTCAAGCCGAAGGTTTGGATCCATCCGACGCGACGGCTGATGTGATTTTAGCCCAGCGTCAGCATTTAGAGCCGCTGAACACAACCGAGACTGCGCAAAGCTACCGTGTGAACACACATGATGCCGCCACTCTGGATAATCTAATTAGCCAGATTCGTAAGCGTTTACCAGGCTTATAAGCCCGTCACTCTTAGCTGCATTCTAGTGGGTGCAGCTAAGATCTATTTACAGTTTGAGCCAGTCCGCTTGTACTGTTGCCTTATTTAACGCCAACCACTGCAATGCAATAATACTAGCGGCATTATCAATCCGACCATCTTGCACAGCTTGTAACGCAGCAGCTAATGGCCAGACATGTACACGAATATCTTCACCCTCCTCTGCTACACCAAACACCCCGCCAACCCCGGTAGTTGAGCAACGCCCAACATATAAATACACACGCTCATCCGAGCCGCCGGGTGATGGGTAATAGGTCATGACAGGAAGGAGTTCATGCAACTCTAAATCAGCCTCTTC
>JAAZCO010000239.1 GCA_012513235.1 Gammaproteobacteria bacterium | reverse complement strand
TGGGCGGCTGGTATGGCCTTTCGCAAGCAAGGCAAGTGCCGTATTTTGATCGGTAAAGACACGCGTATTTCCGGTTATATGTTTGAATCCGCACTGCAGGCGGGTTTGTCCGCAGCCGGTGCCGATGTGATGCTGCTGGGCCCAATGCCAACGCCGGCAGTGGCTTACTTGGCGCGCACTTTTAATGCTGAAGCCGGCATTGTGATCAGCGCTTCGCATAACCCGCATTATGACAATGGTATTAAGTTCTTCTCGGGTCGCGGTACTAAACTACCGGATGAAGTCGAGCAGATGATTGAAGAGTTAATCGATATGCCCATGACTGTGGTTGAGTCAGAGCAGTTGGGTAAAGCCTCGCGCGTTAATGATGCCGCAGGGCGTTATATAGAGTTTTGTAAGAGCAGCGTGCCAACCAGTACAGATTTTTCAGGTTTGAAAATAGTCTTGGATTGCGCGCACGGTGCCACCTATAAAGTTGCTCCGAGTGTGTTTAAAGAGTTAGGTGCAGAGGTGATTGTCACTGCAGCGCAACCGGACGGCTTGAATATCAACGATGGTGTCGGTTCAACCTGTTTAGGTCCATTGCAAAAAGCTGTAGTGGAACACGGTGCTGATTTAGGTATTGCCTTTGATGGTGATGGTGACCGCGTGCAGATGGTCGACCATACCGGTGCTGTGGTGGATGGTGATGAGTTGTTGTATATCATTGCCACCGATATTCAAGAGCGTGACCGTTTGCCTGAAGGATCGGGAGTAGTGGGCACCTTGATGAGTAACCTAGGTTTAGAGTTGGCGCTCAAAGAGCGCAATATTCCTTTTGTACGCGCCAATGTTGGTGACCGTTATGTGATGGCGGAAATGCAGGAGCGTAACTGGGTGCTCGGTGGTGAGAACTCAGGGCATCTGTTGTGCGCACAGCATGCTACTACCGGTGATGCAATTATTGCTGCGCTGCAAGTGCTGTTGGCTCTGCGCCGTCGCGGACAAAGCTTGGCTAAAGAGCGTCTGGCGTGGAAGAAGCTGCCGCAAGTGTTAATTAACGTGCGTTTTGGCGGTGAGGTTGATCCAACCACTGATGCGCAAGTGCAAGCGGCGTGTGATGAAGCTACTGCTGCTATGGCGGGGCGTGGACGTGTCTTGCTGCGTAAGTCAGGTACTGAGCCGTTAGTGCGTGTAATGGTGGAGGGTGATGACGAAGCCGTAGTGATGCAGCATGCGCAGCGTCTAGCTGAAGTCGTAAAGGCGGTATGTGGTTGATTTTACTTGCAAGTTTTTATGCGCTTGAGTAATATCTGCGCCCACTTTGAGCGAAGAGGTTCGACATGCGTCGCCCATTGGTAGCTGGTAATTGGAAAATGCATGGCACCTGTGCCAGCATCAAGCAGTTGTTAAATGAGTTGGCCGAACAGGATATGCCTGCATCAGTTGATGTAGCGGTATTTCCGGGTTTGATTCATCTGCAAGCTGTGGTTGCTCAAGCTTCTCAGGGCAGTATTGTTGTGGGTTCGCAAGACTGTGCTGTGCAGCTCGAAGAAGGCGCTATGACCGGGGAAACCTCGGCACTGCAACTTAAAGATATTGGATGCTCAATGGTTCTTGTTGGGCATTCTGAAAGAAGACAGTTGCAAGAAGAAACTGATAGTGTAATATGCCGCAAGTTTATTGCAGCGCAAGCAGCAGGTTTAACGCCAGTACTGTGTGTTGGTGAGACGCTTGCAGAGCGTGAAGCGGGTTTAGCTATAGCAACAGTGCAGAGGCAAGTTGATGCAGTACTTGTTGAGCTTGGTGCTGATGTTTTGAGTAATGCAGTGATTGCCTATGAGCCTGTTTGGGCTATTGGTACTGGATTAACCGCAATGCCAGAGCAAGCGCAAGAAATACATGCGCAAATACGTGAGCATGTGGCACAATACAGCGCGCCTATTGCGCAGCAAGTAAGAATTTTATATGGCGGTAGTGTTAAAGCCGCCAATGCTGCTGAGTTATTTGCTCAAGCAGATATCGATGGGGGGCTTGTTGGTGGCGCCTCCCTCAATGCAAAAGAATTTAGTGCGATTTGTCGCGCTGCGGGAAACTAAGATGCTGGAAACAGTCATAATTATTGTACACTTGGTTGTTGCAATCGG
>JAAZCO010000238.1 GCA_012513235.1 Gammaproteobacteria bacterium | reverse complement strand
TTGATTCCATAACCCGCATGTTTGGCTGATATAAATTAAATATCAGCAGGAGGTTTTACCATGATTGAACTACGACCTTACAACGAGCTTGGCGGCGCTCAACATGGCTGGCTGGATACGCGCCACCATTTTTCTTTCGCCGATTATTACGATCCTAAGCGCATGCGCTGGGGCCACCTGCGCGTCTGGAATGATGACACTATTGCTGCGCGCTCAGGCTTTCCAGCGCATCCGCACCGTGATATGGAAATTATCACCTATGTGCGTAGCGGTGCAATTACCCACCAAGACAGCTTGGGCAACCGTGGCCGTACTGAAGCCGGCGATGTGCAGGTGATGAGTGCCGGCACTGGCATTACTCACAGCGAGATGAATGAAGAAAGTGAAGCAACACAGCTTTTTCAAATCTGGATCATGCCTGATGAAAAAGGCCTGCCGCCAAGTTGGGGTACTAAGCCATTTCCCAAGGGCGAACGTAGCGGCTCTTTTGTCACTCTGGCCAGTGGCTTACCCGGAGATACTGACGCGCTAGCGATTCGTGCTAATGCCCGTTTAGTCGCGGCAACACTAAAGGCTGGGCAAAGCACCGAGTATCAAATTGCCCCTGGTCGCAAGGTGTATCTAGTGCCAGCCAGTGGCCAGATCGAGATCAACGGCGTGCTTGCTGCAGCCGGTGATGGCGTGGCGATCAGTGATGAATCCTTGCTCAGAGTGAGTGCACAGCAGGACAGTGAAATTGTGCTAGTGGATGTCGCTTAAAACCGGTGACCTGTGAGCCAAAGGTACGCTGGCCGGTCAAGTGGCTAGCGTATTCACTTCCACAGCTAGCTGTGGTGGCTCGCATTCGCTCGAGTGCTCCCACTTATTGCAATCACAACTGATCAGAACGCAGACTGATGCAGAGTTTTAACGTACAGAAAGCGGTTACCCGCTGTAATTTTAGGCAGAAAAGCAGAGAAAACCCATGATGAACCTACTGTTCTAAGGTAAGCATTGTTAGTATATAGAAGTGCGCAATTGAGCGGCCTACTCATAAGATTTTATAATTATAAGAGAACAATAAAAATGAAGCCGGATCTATTATTTCTAATTAATCTACCTGAAGCGATATTAAAAAACTTAAGTGAGCATTATAACTGTCACTTGCATTCTGCATTAGATAAACAACAGTTTTTAGCAATAGCTCCTTCTGTACGAGCAGTTGTGTCGAGTGCTGAGTCAACAGTTCCAGGAGAACTCATAGCTAAATTGCCAGCGCTGGAAATTATTTCAGTTATGGGCGTTGGCTATGATGGTGTCGACTTAGATGCTGCACGCAAACATAATGTTTGTGTCACTAATACCCCTGGCTTGTCCACTGAGGATATTGCTGACTTCACTATGGGGCTTCTGTTATGTGCAGCACGTCAAATTCACACTGCTGACCAGTATGTCCGTAACGGAAAATGGGTGCAGGGACGTTATCCTATGACCGGGCGCGTATTCGGTGGACGCATGGGTATAGTTGGCTTGGGGCGTATCGGTAAAGCTGT
>JAAZCO010000237.1 GCA_012513235.1 Gammaproteobacteria bacterium | reverse complement strand
GGACGCAATTGGTCAACCATGTCTTGAGTGACAACGTTGCCTTGCTGAATATCAATTTTATGGACGCCAGGGAATGAGCATCCAGCCAGTACGAGTAAGCTGGCAAGGGTAAAGCTACGAATAATACTTGGGCTATTTTGCATTGGAGACGGACTTCCACTATCGTGAATAGGTAACAGATACGCTGATCATACCTGCATTGTGCGCCTCAGCGAAACCGCATTAGTGAGAAAACGATTATGGCTGAAAATATTGAATTACGTAAAGCCGGTTTAAAGGTGACTTTACCGCGCGTTAAAATTATGCAAATCCTTGAATCATGTGAGCCTCGCCACATGAGTGCAGAGGATGTTTATAAGACCCTGATGGACTCCGGTGAAGATGTTGGCTTGGCAACTGTGTACCGAGTATTGACGCAGTTTGAGGCGGCAGGCTTGGTTATACGCCACAACTTTGATGGTGGCCATGCGGTCTTTGAGCTTGATGATGGCGAGCACCATGACCATATCGTGTGTGTGGACTCAGGTGAAGTGTTTGAGTTTTTTGATGAAGAAATTGAAAGACGTCAACACAAGATTGTTGAAGATATGGGCTATGAGATGGTTGACCACAATCTCGTCTTGTATGTGAAAAAGAAGCAGTAATCTATGTGGTTGCGCTAAAATTGCATTAGCGTAAAGCGTATTTTTTGTTGCACACAATAATACTGCATGTTTTGGGGCTGTGAGCATTCTAATACATCTTCAGTTCGATATATTGTTAAGCTCAGCGCGACCCCAAAACATGGGTAGTATTATGTGTTAGTTTTGATCTGCGTATACCTGATCAAAAATACCACCATCATTAAAGTGAGTTTTTTGAATTTCCGGCCAGCTGCCAAATGTCGCTTCGACTGGCATAAAGTCTACTTTAGGGAAGCGGTCAGCAAACTCTGCAAGGATCTCAGCATTGCGTGGGCGTAAGTAGTTGTTAGCCGCAATACGTTGCGCTTCATCGGACCACAGGTAGTTGAGGTAAGCCTCAGCAAGCACGCGTGAGCCTTTGCGATCTACAACCTTGTCGACGATAGTCACAGGTGGCTCAGCCTCAGCGCTGACGCTTGGGTAGACCACTTCAAAAGCGCCGTGACCAAATTCACGCGCAATCATTTCTGCTTCGTTCTCAAAGGTGACTAAAACATCACCGATCTTGTTTTGCATAAAAGTGCTGGTTGCTGCACGGCCACCTGTATCTAGTACTGGTGCTTGCTTAAAGAGCTTGCCAACAAAGTCTTTGGCAGCTTGCTCATCACCACCATTTTTGAGCACATAAGCCCAAGCAGACAGATAGGTATAGCGGCCATTACCGGATGTTTTAGGGTTAGGCACAATAATTTGTACGCCATCTTTAAGCAGATCTGGCCAGTCTTGTAAGTTTTTTGGGTTGCCTTTACGCACTATAAGTACAGTTGCAGAAGTAAAGGGGGCGCTGTTATTAGGCAAACGCTCGGCCCAGTTCTCTGGAATCAGCTTGCCATACTCATATAGCGCATTGATATCGGTGGCCATATTCATGGTAATAACATCAGCAGGTAGGCCATCAATCACAGAGCGTGCTTGTTTGCTTGAGCCACCGTGTGACATTTGAATTTGCGCCGCTTTATTGCCTTGCTCTTGCCAGTGTTTCTGGAAGGCAGGGTTATAGTCTTTATAGAAGTCGCGCATCACATCATATGAAACGTTCAAAAGTGGTGCGGCTTGCAGCGTAGCTGCTGCGCTAAAGCCTAAAGCAAAAAGTGATGCAGTGAACAAGCGTTTCATATCGCGATCCCTTGGATGAAGAGTAGAAGATACTCACTATAGGGAGCGCTTGTTATGCTGTAAAAGAATTAAAAGTAATTTTCATATACTTTTTAGGATTAAAAAAGCCCTCGCAAGGAGGGCTTTTTGAGCAGCTAGATCCAATTACATATTTGGATAGTTCGGGCCGCCGGTGCCTTCTGGGGCCACCCAAGTGATATTTTGTGCAGGATCTTTAATATCACAGGTTTTACAGTGCACACAGTTTTGCGCGTTGATCTGAAACTTTTTATCACCGCTTTCCTGAGTAACGATTTCATATACACCTGCCGGGCAATAACGCTGCGCAGGCTCATCGTACATGGGTAGGTTTTTGCCCAGAGGAATACTCGCGTCGGCCAACTTAAGGTGGCAGGGCTGGATTTCTTCATGGTTGGTGTTGGATAAGAATACCGAGCTGAGCTTATCAAAACTTAATTTGCCGTCGGGCTTTGGATAAGCAATTTTATTCGACTCAGCGGCTGGTTTTAGCTTGGCATAGTCTGGTGTGGTATCGCGTAAAGTGAATGGAAGCTTACCGCCAAAAATATTCTGATCAACATAGTTAAATGCACCACCGAGCAGGGCGCCAAACTTGTGGATCGCTGGGCCAAAGTTGCGGCTGGTGAATAAATCTTCGTACAGCCAGCTGGATTTAAATGCATCCACATAAGCCGTTAGTTCATCGCCACCTTCACGGCCAGCAAACACGGCATCAGCTGCAGCTTCAGCAGCTAACATGCCTGATTTCATTGCGGTGTGGTTGCCTTTGATTTTGGCAAAGTTGAGCGTGCCTAGATCACAACCTATTAAGGCACCGCCTGGGAAGACCATTTTCGGAAGTGAATTTAAGCCGCCTTTAGCAATAGCGCGTGCACCGTAAGCGACACGGGTACCGCCTTCTAAGTATTGGCTAACCACTGGGTGGTGCTTATAACGTTGGAACTCATCAAAAGGAGATAAGTAGGGGTTGCTGTATGACAGATCAACAATTAAGCCGACCACCACTTGGTTGTTTTCGGTGTGGTAGAGGAATGAACCACCTGGGTTATCATCATCCAGCGGCCAGCCAGCAGTGTGTACCACTAAACCTTCTTCGTGTTTAGCAGGGTCAATATCCCAGATTTCTTTGATACCCAAGCCATAATGCTGGGCATCGGCTTCGTTATCAAGGTTATAGCGGCTGATCAGTTGCTTACCAATATGACCACGGCAACCTTCAGCAAATAAGGTGTATTTAGCACGCAGTTCCATGCCTGGTGTGTACATGCCGTCTTTAGGGTTGCCGTCACGGTCAACACCCATGTCACCGGTTAAAATACCGTAAACTGCACCGTCTTCATTGATTAATGCTTCTTGCGCGGCAAAGCCTGGGTACACTTCGACGCCTAAGTTTTCGGCTTGCTCAGCTAACCAACGGCATAAATTACCCAAGGAAATAATATAATTTCCTTCGTTGTGCATGGTTTTTGGCACGAAAAAGTTAGGAACTTTTTGCGCTTTTTCCGCGTTTTTAAGTAAATAAATGTCGTCGCGCTTCACTGGAGTGTTGAGTGGAGCACCTAATTCTTTCCAATTAGGGAATAATTCATCGAGCGCGCGCGTCTCAAAAACTGCACCAGAGAGGATGTGGGCACCGACTTCAGAGCCTTTTTCAACAACACAAACGCTGATCTCTTGGCCAGCGTCAGCTGCCTTTTGTTTGAGTCGACATGCGGCTGAAAGCCCCGACGGGCCTGCACCTACGATGACGACATCGAATTCCATAAATTCGCGTTCCACAAGCTATCTCCTGCACACGTTGTTCATTATTTTATTTTTAATGCGTGGATCTTTCACATTAATAGTGAGTGTTTTGTGCATTATATCCATCACGGCGCGCTCTTCCAATACAAACGCTCGTTTGAATTTATTTGTAGCCTGTCTAGAATACCCTGAAAAAGCCATTTGCAAATGGTCTGTTCGTGTCTTGACCCATTTGGACGTTACGTTCAAGATAACAAAAGATGTGTACTTATTAGATGGGTTAGTTATATATTCGAGCAAGCGCATCATTCATGCCAAGTCTGTCTTGGCACTATTATTTATTCACCCGGGATATCGAGGAAACCATGAAGGTTCTAGTAGCTGTCAAGCGAGTGGTTGACTATAACGTGAAGGTTCGCGTTAAAGCGGACAACACAGGCGTTGATCTCGCCAACGTTAAAATGTCTATGAACCCTTTCTGCGAAATTGGCGTTGAAGAAGCCATACGTTTAAAGGAAAAAGGTATTGCAACTGAAGTTGTTGCAGTTTCTATTGGTCCAGCAACTGCTCAAGAGCAATTGCGTACAGCGCTAGCTCTTGGGGCTGACCGTGCAATCTTGGTTGAGACTGCAGAAGAGCTGAGCTCTTTAGCAGTGGCTAAGCTGCTCAAGGCTGTGGTTGATCAAGAGCAGCCACAGTTGGTGATGCTGGGTAAGCAAGCGATTGACAGTGATAACAACCAAACCGGTCAAATGCTGGGTGCATTAACAGGTTATGCGCAAGGTACTTTTGCTTCTAAAGTTGAAGTGTCTGGCGATAAAGTGAATGTTACTCGTGAAATTGACGGTGGTTTACAAACTGTTACGCTGAATTTACCAGCTATTGTCACCACTGACCTGCGCTTGAATGAGCCACGTTACGCATCATTGCCTAACATCATGAAAGCTAAGAAAAAGCCACTGGAAACTATCACTCCAGATTCTTTAGGCGTTTCTACCGCGTCCACAGTTAAAACTTTGAAAGTCGAAGCACCAGCAACTCGCAGTGCAGGTATCAAAGTGGCAGATGTGGCTCAATTGGTCGAAAAACTGAAAAACGAGGCGAAGGTAATTTAATGTCTATTTTGGTTATTGCTGAGCACACTAACGACGCTCTGGGTGCTGCTACCCTGAACACCGTTGCCGCAGCGAAAGCGATTGGCGGTGACATTCATGTACTGGTTGCAGGTGCTAACTGTGATGCTGCTGCGCAAGCGGCTGCTAAGGTTGAAGGCGTAAGCAAAGTATTGTCTGCGGATAATGCTGCGTTTGGCCATCAGTTGCCTGAAAACGTTGCACCATTGATTGCAGAACTGGGTAAAGGGTATTCACATATTCTTGCGCCAGCGACAACAAACGGCAAAAACATTCTGCCACGCGTTGCTGCATTACTGGACGTTGACCAGATTTCTGAAATTATCGCAGTAGAAAGCGCTGATACTTTTAAGCGTCCAATCTATGCCGGTAACGCTATTGCTACCGTACAGTCTAACGCTGCGATCAAAGTGATCACTGTGCGTGGTACTGGTTTTGATGCTGTAGCCGCTGAAGGTGGTTCTGCCAGCGTTGAAGCTGTCTCTGTGGGTGGTGATGCGGGCATTTCTGCGTTTGTAGGCGAAGAGCTAGCAAAATCAGATCGTCCTGAGCTCACTGCTGCAAAAATCGTCGTATCAGGCGGTCGTGGTATGCAGAACGGCGAAAACTTTGAAATGCTCAACCGCATCGCCGATAAGCTTGGCGCTGCTGTAGGTGCTTCACGTGCTGCAGTTGACGCAGGCTTTGTACCTAACGATATGCAAGTGGGCCAGACAGGTAAAATTGTTGCGCCAGAACTGTATATCGCTGTTGGTATTTCCGGTGCGATTCAACACTTGGCGGGTATGAAAGATTCTAAAGTGATCGTTGCGATTAACAAAGATGAAGATGCACCGATTTTCCAAGTGGCTGATTATGGTTTAGTTGCGGACTTGTTCGAAGCTATACCAGAGCTTGAAAACGCGCTGTAAGCTGCATGTGTTGTAAAAAAGCCCGCTTAGTTGCGGGCTTTTTTATGCCTGTAGATAGCAGCTATGGCTTTTAGCCAAGCTCGGCCGCGAGTCAGCGACAAGCAGCATGACTGAAGGCTATAGCGCTTGTTGGCTTGAGGGTGTGTAATATAAGGCTTTTAAGTGATCAGTGAATGCAGTGGGGTGTTATGAGCAAGCGATTTGTACAGTGCGCTATAGTCGCAGCTTTAAGTTATAGCGCAGCATCAGTGGTGCTGGCCGAGCAGCAGGCTTGTAATACCTTGGTGGCTGCCAGTTACTTTGCTCAACCAACAGCAAATCAGGCGCTGAGCTCGAGCACTGATGCTGTGTCGCGACAGTTCAGCACTGAGTTTTTACAAAAACTGGCACAAACTTCACGCCTGAAGATCAAGTTGGTGGTTGCCGAGCAGGATGCAGCATTGGCTGAAGTGCAAAGTGGCCGCATTGATCTAATTATAGGTGTGGATCAGCAAGCTGCGCAGGATCATCATTTAGATTATTTAGCACCTGCTTATATTCAAAAGAAATATGGCTTGTGGGTGCGTGTTGGTGAGCATCGTACGCTCAAGCAATGGCCTGAGCTGCTAGGTTTGCGTGGTGTACGCGTTGTGCCGCCGCAGCGCTTAGTTGACTTTGATCTGCAAGCGCAGCTATTAAATTGGCCTGTGCGTACTGCGCAGAGTCTTGAACAGGCGGTGGAGCGGGTGTTAGC
>JAAZCO010000033.1 GCA_012513235.1 Gammaproteobacteria bacterium | reverse complement strand
GCTGCATTGATTGCAGCGGGCGTTTTTTATTGCCTGTCTGGCGAAGTTGTATGAATGCGCTATGCTCGCTCATATTGTTTAGCTAGGAGAATGACATGCATATCGGTGTTATGACCCTCACTTTTTCCCTGCCGGGCTGCGGCTCTTTAAAAGAAAAACGCCAACGTATGGGCGGTATGCACGAGCGCTTTGGCCGCAATCCAGCGGTGGCTGTTTGTGAGAGTGGTGAGCTTAATCGGCACGATGCGAGCGAGTGGTCGTTTGTGGTGGTGGCGACTTCAAAGCGTGAGCTTGAATCCTTGCTGAGTCAGATTGAAGATAAAGTGCAGCGTACGGTTGAGGCGCGGGTGATGGGTGTGAGGCGGGAGTTGCTTTAGTTCTGCATAGCCGCTTAAATAGCGCCTACTATCTGGAAAATTTAGCTGTTTTGCGTATTTTTTGCTATCCGCGATCTCGGTCTGGCCTATGCAGATGGCGGTGAATTGCAGAAAGCCGCAGATGCACTTTACGAAGTTGCCAAGGGTGGGACGGACGCTTTGCCGAAGTCGGCTTGATCGCTCTAACTGAATTAAATGCCTTAATCGCCACTAACCCAAACAAGATCGATACCTCGCGTTTTGACCAGCGCCTGTTGCGCAACCTGCCAGTTGATCTGCGCGTGGTGCTCAACTGGGATGCCGACAATACCGATATGGATCTCTGGGTGACCGACCCGAATGGCGAGCGCGCCTACTACGGCAATCGCTTGACCCATCAGGGCGGACGCATGTCCAACGACTTGACCGCAGGCTACGGCCCGGAAGAGTTTATGTTGAAGCAAGCGATACCCGGCACCTACAAAGTTGAGGCCAACTACTACGGCAACCAGCAGCAACTTATTTCAGGCAGCGTGACGCTACGTTTGGCTTTGATTACTGATTTCGGCAATCCCAAGGCCAAACAGCAATCGGTGATTTTGCGGTTGGAAGAGAAACAGCAGACGGTGTTGGTGGGGGAGTTTGAGGTTAGTCCTTAGAGTGATGTGGGTTTCTGGTGCTCTTTTTGGGTGCTGGATTTCCGTTAGACTGCATGGTGCAGCCAATGCGTGCTGGCTCCAAATGATGTAATGACGAGCCTTGCAAGTAGGTTTTTATTGCGGTGGATGAAAGTTCAGCAGCATCATTTAGTGCTTTTGATTATATTGTTGGTTAATAAATTTCGCGTTTAGCAAAAAAGTAAGTAGAAATATTTTATTCTTGTTCCAAGCTTTTTAAGTACATCATTAAGTTATGGGTTAGCTTTGAAAAAAATGGACATATGCTAGGTGTGTTTTGTATATGCTAATTTGTATTTTTAATTTTATTTTAGCTGATTATAAATAATGGTCTGTTTTTAATGTGTATTTTTTAGTATAGCAGGGAAACGTGGATTCTTATTAACAATTGTTTTCGTAATGTAACTCAGCTTAATTGAATTTAATTGGGAAGTATAATTGTAAGGAAACAACTTAAATGGTTTCACATAAAAAGAAACAAAAATTAAGTGTAGAGAAATACCCTCCGTCCTCTTTAGTGCAGCTTTTTAGTGCAGATGAATGGGAGGGCTTCATTGAGGACTGCTGTAGAGTGAATATGGGAGAGGGTAAGAAATATAGCTTTGTACAGAAACTTGGCGGTGCAGGAGATGCAGGGCGAGATATCGAAGCTCGTTATATGGACTCGCTTATTGAAAATCAATGGGATCTATATCAAGCTAAACAATACAGTTCAGCTATCGGAGAATCTACATTGTATCCAGAGTTAGCAAAAATGATGTACCACATTGGTTTAGGTACATATCCAGCACCAAAAAAATACTATATATGCGCACCTAAAAATACTACCCCAACGCTACATGATTTGATAGCAAGTCCCGATAGTCTAAAGAAGGAATTCTTGGATGCTTGGAAATTAGGAAAAAAAGGTATTGATATTAAAAAATTTCCGTTTATCGATAAAACATCAGTCATAGCGTTATCTTTTGATTATTCAAAAATAAAAGAGTATTCAGTTAAGGACTTAATTAGTTTACATTCGAAAAATTTGATAGCTCACGAGATTCTCTTTGGTATAGAGCATTCAAGAGGTGAAAACCCGAAAACCCCTCATTTGCCTACAGAAGATGAGCAGGTTTATATTAACCAACTTGTTAAAGTATACTGTGAACACTCAGGTAGTCATCTTGTTCTTGATGATGCTTTACATTCAGATATTTATAAGGAACATTTGGGTGGTTGCCGTGGAGAGTTCTATAGTGCTGAAGGTTTAAAGAGATTTAGTAGAGACGTGCTTCCTGGTGAATTTGATAAGCTTCAAACAGCAGTTTTTAATGGAATAAGACGTATAACTTCAAGTCCTTTGCATCAAAATAGTATGGAGAAACTAGAGGCAGTATTAGATGCAGCATCGAAACTCCAAATATCTGATAACCCGTTGTCTCGACGATTATTACCAGCAGATCTTCCAGGAACATGTCATCAGTTGGTAAATGAAGAGAGAATAAAATGGGTAAAATAGAAAAGAGAGCACTTGCACCATTTAACTCACCTTTTGAACTTGGGATTAGAATGGTTTATATACTAACTAGTCTTTTTCCCAGAGGGGCTGATTTACAGAAGCTAATCCTGCTTGATTATGCCGCAATTTATTCTAGTGATTTTGGGGGGCCTAAAAGTCTCCATACACCAGTTCCATATAGAAATGCTGAGTTATATGGAAGACGAGACTCTGTACACTCAGGAATAAAATTAATGGCTACAAAGAGACTGATAGACGTTCGCTTAGATGAGTGTGGAATTACATACTTTGCAGGTGATAATGCCAGAGCACTGGTGGAATCTCTGGGAGAATCATATCTTTTTGAGCTGGCTGAGCGCTGTAATTGGGTAGCGTTAGTCTATGGAGATGTTGATACTATTGAGTTAGCCAGTAAGTTTCAAGATTTAGGTTACCTTTGGGAAACCGAACTGGATGTGGCAGTTAAAAGGACTGAAGAGTAATGGCAATAGTTTTAACTAAATTGGTTTCAAAAGGGATGAATCAACCGGACGCTGATATTGACTTTAGGCGTAGTGCGACTCTTGTACGAGGTCCTAGTGATACAGGTAAGTCATATATTCGAGACTGTCTTTGGTATCTGCTTGGAGGAGATAAAATCCCAAAGGAGATTCCGCAAAGTAAGGGTTATGACAGTCTTTATCTGGAGTTAAATACTGCAGAAGGTGATGTATATACCATTAGACGGTCAATTTTTGGTGGAGGTGCTGAAGTATACCCTAGTGGGATTCAAGATATTATTAATGAAGAACCTTTGCTTGGTGAAATAGGGCAGTTGTTGGTAGGGCTGTCTGGCGCAAAGGATAAATTGATCTTACGCACTTTATCAAAGCGTGGTCCTGTGACAGGCGGAGACTTGCGACATTGGTGTCTTTTATCTCAGCCTACTATGATTAGTGAAGAGTCTACTACTGGTACTCCAACAGAGAAAACTCAAAGAAAAGCTGCCTTTTATGTCTTTCTTACGGGGCAAGATGACGCAAGTTTTGTACTTGCTCAAACGAAAGATGAGAAAATTAAATTAAGTACTTTAATAGAGGCTATCGAACGAGACTTAGAACGCGTAAATTTTCATCTACCAAAGACAGATAATAGATCTGAAGTTCAAAATGCATTGTTAAAAGTTGACAGTACCTTAGATGTGCTTTCTAAACAGCAGTTTGAAAGATCATTAAAACTACGTACTATTCGAAATTCATTCAATGAAATATTTAGCTCTCTAAAGAATGCAGAATCAAAGTTAAGCCAATCTATGTTAATGGCTTCAAGGTTCACATTACTAGATGAGAAATATTCTAATGATCTAAGTCGGCTACGTGCGATAGGTGATGGAATTGCAGTATTTGAGACTATTTCTAGCCAGCCTTGTTTGCTATGTGGTACTTCAGTTGAAGAACAGGTTGATATGGCTATTATTGCATCTGGTACCGCAAGTAAACAGCGTATAGCAATGGAAGCAGAAGCAAAAAAAATAGATTCTTTAAGAAACGGATTAAAGGTTTCTTTAGATAGAGAGAATACTCTTATTTTAGAATTTACCAAAGAAGTAGAGGAACTTGAGGTTGAATTTAGTAAGGTTTCAAAGCAAGAGAAAACAGAGTTGTTTAATAGTAAATCAGAGTTCAGTGCAGACCCTAAAGAATTAGCAGAAGCGCGTACAGAATATGTTGCTCAAATTAAGCTATTTGAAGAAATAGATAGATTAAAGGCTGAACATGAAAGAGTTAAAGGGCTGTTGCCAGCCAAAAAAGTAAAATCTCCCAAAAGACATGCAGATGTTGATGCCGTTAGAATAGGTGAAATTACTAAAGAACTTTTAAACTCTTGGGGATTTAATGCGCTTAAAACTGTTGAATTGATTGCTGAAGAGTGTGATATCAGTATTGATGGTCGTCCTAGACTCACATATGGTGCGGGAAAGCGTGCTATATTTTTATCGGCAATGACTGTGGCACTTATGCAGCATGCAATGGAGCAGAACTATCCTCACATGGGAGTAGTGGTTTTAGACTCTCCAATTAAATCTTATTCTGATCCTGTGAATTTGTCTGATATAACGGTTTCACCCGTCATCGTCCGAGATTCATTTTATCATTGGCTAGCTAATTGGAGTGGTCCTGGACAAGTTATAGTATTGGAAAATGAACCCATAAAAGATGATATTGCAACACGCCTTTTTCCTATTGAATTTACGGGAATTGAGACTGAAGGAAGAGTAGGTTTTTATCCGTATATGAATGAAAAGTAGATGCTCCATAATATTATGCTGTTACGGAATATTTGCTTGATGGTCCTACTGGTTTCTCGAAGATCTAGGCGTTTGCCTTAAAGTATAGCTAGACAAGTTTATCTGGATATTTTGCTCCTAACGACCCAAAAAATTATTTTAAGTCGTTAGGAGCCTTTTCGCAGGCAGTTAAGCACAGTCTCTGTGTGACATCCGTACCTCTTAACATCATGCTGTGCCTCAGTTGTTAAATAATTTTTAGACCAAGGTGTTTTTGATAGCTCCTGAGTATATCTTTGCGTTCTTCTGGGTTGACATTAGGCCTGAAATTCGCGAGATAGACCGTCATAGTCAATGGCAGTATGGCAACGGAGAGGAGGTAAGTTATCACATCTATTTTGCCGCCTGCCATCATGGGTTTACTTAATTTCCACCTGTTCACAGCACTTCCCTAAAAATACTGGATAATAGCGGCCATTCTTTTCGCTCTCTATTCTGGTAATACCACATGGAAATCAAGGTTGGTTTTCTCGACAATCCCCGTCTTGAAGCCAAGTTTGATGACTTTACGGTGGTGTCTGACCAGCCGATCCGTTACAAAGGCGAGGGGTTCTGCGCCGATCTGCTTGATTGTCACGCTCCACTAAGCATTGGGCATACTTTATCAAGTTATGCCTTATTATCTTGCCTATTATAATCCCCTATAAAAACAATATCCTTGGGCAAATCAGCAATGCCAAAACATAACCGCGTAATGATCGCCAGCGCTGGCAGTGGCCTGGGTATGGCGCTGAGATATCTTAAGCGTGGCTGTAACGTTTCAGTTTCATATTTGCAACCATCTCATGGCAGCTGAATGCCGCCAGACTCGCTGTGCAGCTGTCGCAATTGCCGTGTGAGCAAGTTGATATTGGCACCGGTCGCGTCCAGTTGCTGGCGCTGTTCTGCACTCATCAGAGAGAGCAGGCGCTGTTCCAGATCTTCAGCGCTCGTCAGTAACATCTGCTGTCGGGCTGTGGCAGTTTTGAGAAATTGCTGTGACTCCTGTGGTTGCGGCAAACCATAGCCTTCGCTCAACAGCCCTCCGGGGCGGCTCAAAAAGCTGCTGCTACTCAGTAGTCCCTGCATCACCTGCGCGGCTTCGGTCAACTCTGGTGGCGCATCCTTTGACAGAAAGCGCAGTTTGAGATCCTGTTGTATTTCCAGCACATGCCGACGCTGAATGGCTTCTTCAAGCACCAGTAAGGCGGCGGTGGAGCGGGTGTTTGCTGCTGCAAACCAGGTTTGTCGGTTGCTGGCTGGGCTGCTGAGCCAGTCTTCTAAGCGTGCAAAGGGTATTTGTAACTGGCGGCGTAGTACCTCGAACATGTGGCTGTAGCGTTCGCGGTAGGAGTCGAAGTAGTAGCCTTGGCGTAGCGCTGCTTGACGGTCTTGCAAGGGTTGCAGGTCAGCCAGTCCGCGAGCGTGGAGCAGTGCCAGCAGACCGGTTGGGGTCTGACTGTCGAGGCTCTGGAGTTGGGGCAAGGCACTGCCGCTGCGCAGTAACTTCAGGGTTTCCACTGCACAGTTGTTGCTCACGAAATAATAGGTGCCGTCATAACTCCAGTGCAGGGCAGTGGCCTGTTGAGCCAGCCGATTACGGGCTTGGGCATCCAGCCGTAGGGGAACGGAGCTGAGAGCACGCAGTTCAAGCTGGGTGTATTCATCCACTACCTTTTGCAGCGGCAGCAGGAACAGGCGGGATGGGTAATTGCCCATCAAACCATCCCAGCTGGATAGCTGCACATCATCGACAAAGGCGCGGAAGGACAGCACTAGGTGGTGCTCTAGATCCAGCAGGCACTCCGGTCCGGGCGTTCGCCCCGGAGCACAAATCACCAGCCGTAACATGCTGTGGCCCCAACGACCTGCCCAGCTTGCATCGGGTTCAGCCAGTAGATAATGCACCTGATAAATACGTTGCGGATCGAGCCAGGTCAGCGCTGGTTGGTTGCTGTCCAGACGTGCATTTAAATAGGGGAGTTGCGTTGCACACTGCTGGCTGTGCGCGGGAGCCCAGGCAAAATGCGCTTGCAGATAATCGGCTAAAGCTGGGCGGCGGCAAGCGTACTGCGGATCCAGCAGAAAATACTCTAGATTGACCGCCATAAACTCCTGTGGATTGTGGAGTTCGTAGGTGTCGGGGCTGCGCAGCTGTTGGAAATTATCTGCATCGCGTAGCCCACGCTTGCCGACCTGCTGCTGCCAGCCCGCCAGATCCAGCCAACGGGGTGCGTCGCTGAGGGTAAATTGCCTGTTGCTCTGGCCTCGGCACTCGCTGGGCAGGCCGATATGACCTTGGACGCGCTCGCGCGTACGGCAGTGCTGCAGCAGCCGGCGCTCATCGGTTAGCCAGAAACGCCCACGGTCATACAGGTGTGCGAGTTCATGAATGAGCGTCGCTTTGAGCTCGGTGCGTAGAGTGGGGTGCTGGCGTCCAAGGATATTCTGGGTGTCGCTGCCGGAGAGAAGATCCGGCAGCCAGCGGTGATTCAGCATGATTTTGCCGCTAGTGCTGGCACGGCCGATCACGTTATCCGGCAGACGCTGACTCCAGCTGACCGGTACTGTCAGATCCAGTTGCTCGACCATCCTTGGCGGCAAGACTGTAAGCACCTCATCCAGCAATTGCTGGGAGGCGTGCAGTTGATCTTCTGTTAATTGTTGCTGCTCAAGCTGTAACCGCAGAGCCGCCTCTGCAGGCGGGGCGGTTAGCAGCAAGAGGCTGAAGAGCAGTGCATAGGCAGCTAGCATCTGCTGTTTCCATCCAAGGTCACTCAAAGAGCGAGGATAGCCTCGGCCAATTGCATATCAGTCGCCTCAAGGGTCGGTAGTTGTTGACGAATGTGGCTCAGAGCAGCTTCTAGGTTCACACCACGCAACTCACCGGCACTACCGACAAAACTCGCAGCATCACCTTTGGCGGCAAGGATAACTTTGTCATTGCCAATGTTCGACGTAGCGTCGCTGGTGCTCTCGGACGTATTGGCTAATGAGCTGCCAATCGTGTCGGTGGAGGCAATAAAACTGCTGGCTGATACAGCGCCGGCGAAGCTCAATAGGCCTGCTGCGATGAAAAGAGAAACGCGCTGCATAAAAGTATCCTTATAGAAGGTGCACACAATAAAATTTCGGCGAGCCGAGACTGTTAGTGCTCATAATATCAGTGTCATCAGACGGCTACCAACGTTACCTGCTATGTCTCTCTCCTTAAGCCCATCCACCCTTTACACTCTTCTCATTAATCCGTATATTTGATTTTACATATATACGATTTTTCGTATGTAGTTTTTCTGCTTACAGCTCAACTATTGACTCACTATTTTTGCTTAGGGATATTTTATGCAGTTCACACCCACAGAAGTGTTTAAAAGCCTCGCCGATGATACCCGCGTGCGGATTGCTTTGTTGATTGCTGGTGAAGGCGAGTTGTGTGTCTGTGAATTGACCGAAAGCCTGCAAGAACGTCAGCCAAAGATCTCGCGACATTTATCGTTATTGCGCAGCAGCGGTGTGTTGTTGGACCGTCGCCAAGGACAATGGGTGTATTACCGTTTGCATCCTGAACTACCGGCTTGGGTGATGAGTATTTTGCAGCAAACCCTTGCGGCCAATCAGCAGTGGTTGGCCGAGGATCTGCGCCGTTTGCATGCCATGGAGCGTGGGCCGCTCAGCCAGCCAGTGTGTAACTAAACCTTGTTAAATCTTTCCCTCTACTGAGAGTTTGTCATGCTGATCGCGCTGCTGATTTTTATCGTTACCATTGTCTTGGTTATTTGGCAGCCACGTGGGCTTGGCGTAGGTTGGAGTGCGTCTTTTGGTGCGTTGTTGGCGCTGCTCTGTGGTGTGGTTGAGCTTTCAGATATTGCCCTGGTTTGGCAGATTGTCTGGAATGCTACGGCAACTTTTATTGCCATTATTATCATCAGTTTACTCTTGGATGAGGCCGGTTTCTTTGAGTGGGCGGCGTTGCATGTGGCGCGCTGGGGAGGCGGCAGTGGGCGCAAATTGTTTGCCTTTATTGTGCTGTTGGGCGCGGCGGTGTCGGCGTTATTTGCCAATGATGGTGCCGCGTTAATTATTACACCAATTGTGGTGACCATGCTGTTGGCGCTGCGATTTTCTCCGGCGGCCACCTTAGCGTTTGTTATGGCAGCAGGCTTTATTGCCGATACCGCGAGCTTGCCCTTTGTGGTGTCGAATTTGGTCAATATCGTTTCTGCGGACTACTTTAATCTCAGCTTTAATCAGTACGCAGCGGTGATGGTACCGGTGAACTTTGTCAGTATCGCTGCCAGTTTGGCGATGTTGCTTTGGTTTTTCCGTAAAGATGTGCCTGCTACTTATGCCCTGAATGAACTCAAACAGCCAAAAGAGGCGATCCGTGATCATGCTACTTTTGTGGCGGGTTGGTGGGTGCTGGGCTTATTGTTGTTGGGCTTCTTTGTGATTGAGCCGCTGGGTGTGCCGATCAGTGTGATTGCCGCGGTGTGCGCCTCGTTGCTCTATCTGATTGCTGCGCGAGGGCATGTAATCGTTACCAGCAAAGTGCTGAAGGAAGCGCCATGGCAAGTGGTGGTGTTTTCGTTAGGGATGTATCTGGTGGTCTACGGTTTAAAAAACGCCGGACTCACCGATTATATTGCCCAACTGTTAAATATCTTTGCCGCGCAGGGCTTGTGGGCGGCCACTCTGGGTACCGGTCTGCTCACCGCTTTACTGTCTTCCATCATGAATAACATGCCGACTGTGTTGGTTGGTGCACTGTCGATTGATGCTGCGAATGTTGATGGAGTTATTCAGCAGGCGATGGTGTATGCCAATGTGATTGGTGCCGACTTGGGGCCGAAAATCACGCCAATAGGTAGCTTGGCTACATTGTTGTGGCTGCATGTGTTGGCGCGCAAAAACATCAAAATCAGCTGGGGCTATTACTTTAAGGTCGGTGTGGTGCTGACCTTGCCGGTGGTGCTGGTGACCCTCAGCGCCTTAGTGGTTCGTCTTGGTCTTTAAACATCACAGAGTTCAGCGTTGAACTGAACCGTATTGGACGTTTATAAAG
>JAAZCO010000236.1 GCA_012513235.1 Gammaproteobacteria bacterium | reverse complement strand
TGGCGGTGAAGGAGAGATTCGAACTCTCGACACGATTTCTCGTATACTCGCTTTCCAGGCGAGCTCCTTCAGCCACTCGGACACTTCACCGCAGTTCTTAAAAACATCTTAGATGTCTTCAAGGCGCGCTAATATAGCCCAATAGAACCCTTAAGGCAAATATTCATTGTTAGCGGCGACTTGCTTTATGATAATGGGTGGATTTTCATTAGACTTTTCATCAGCACAAGGCGACAACATGCGTGTGACATGGGATATTTTTTGCCGAGTGATTGATAACTTCGGTGATATTGGCGTGACGTGGCGTTTGGCCAAGCAATTGCAACACGAGCATGATGTTGCAGTGCGCTTGTGGGTTGATGATCTGACTTCGTTTAAAGCGATAAACCCAGTGGTGGACACGGCAGTACAGCGCCAGCAGGTGGCGGGGGTTGAGGTGTACTTGTGGCCTGAGACTGGGGTAGCACAGTTGGCCGGTGACAGTGCTACCGTGGTGATTGAAGCTTTTGCCTGTCAGCTGCCGCAAGATTATATTGCTCTGATGCGCAAGAGAAATGTCTTATGGTTGAATCTAGAGTACCTCACTGCTGAGCCTTGGGCTGCTGAGTGTCATAGGCTGCCATCGATGCAAGGTGCCGGCTTGCAAAAGTATTTCTTTTTCCCAGGTTTTACTGAAACGACTGGCGGAGTGTTGCGTGAAGCCGATTTGTTGGCGCACCGTGATACTTTTTTAGCCTCGAGTCATGCGCGCGCTGAGTATTTAGCCGAACTGGGTGTGCAGCAACAGCCCGATGAGCGCTTAATCAGTTTGTTTGCCTATGCGAATGCCGCGTTACCGAGTTTTTTAGCAGCTTTAAGTCAAGATGCGTGCACTAACCGATTGCTGGTCTTGCCGGGGGTGTTGCAGCGTGCGACTGCCGCTTGGTTGGGTGAGGAAAGCTTGGAAATGGGGCAAGAGTACCGCTGCGGCAGCTTAATAGTGCAGGTTTTACCTTATATTGCGCAAGAAAAATTCGATGCATTACTCTGGTGTTGTGATCTCAACTGCGTACGCGGTGAAGACTCTTTTGTGCGTGCGCAGTGGGCAGCCAAGCCTTTTCTTTGGCACATCTATCCGCAAGACGATGCTGCGCACTTGGACAAGCTAGAGGCATTTTTAACGTTATATAGCGACCTATTAGGCGACAATACACAAAAGGCGCTCAAGGGTCTTTACTTGGCATGGAATCATGGACAGGATATGACTCAGGCTTGGCAGCATTTTGTCGCACATGAGCATGCACTGCAAAGCCACGCACAATGCTGGTCTGCCCAACAAAATAAACATGCCGATCTTGCAACAAAACTAGTGCATTTTTACCACGATTGGCTATGATGCGCTTCTAAAATTTTATTCACATCCCTTATGGATTTACAGCATGAAAACTGCACAAGAATTTCGCGCCGGCCAAGTGGCTAATATTGATGGTTCACCTTGGGTTATTCAGAAAACTGAATTCAATAAATCTGGGCGTAACGCTGCTGTTGTAAAGATGAAACTGAAAAACCTTCTCAACGGTACTGCAACTGAAACAGTATTTCGTGCAGACGATAAATTTGAGCCGGTGATTCTTGATCGTAAAGATGTAACCTACTCTTACTTTGCTGATCCTTTGTATGTATTTATGGATGCTGAATACAATCAATACGAAGTTGAAAAATCAGATGTTGAAGCTGTTCTGCCGTACATCGAAGATGGTATGACAGATGAGTGTGCTGCAGTGTTCTACGATGAGAAAGTCATCTCGATTGAACTGCCAACCACCATCGTGCGTGAAATCATTTACACCGAGCCATCTGTACGTGGTGATACTTCAGGTAAAGTCATGAAGACTGCACGTTTAAGCACAGGTCATGAGATTCAAGTGTCTTCATTCTGTGAAATCGGTGACTCAATTGAAATTGACACCCGTACCGATGAATACAAAGGCCGCGTTAAAGCCTAAGCTGTTCGCTGTATGTGGTCACTGAAGCCCAGCCTATGCTGGGCTTTTTGGTTTTAATGATCTGCAGGCTGGCGGACGCCATATTGAGAGGCTGCATAGGCTATGATGATGCTTTGGTTGAGTCTGAGTTTGTGTGTGTTGCTAGCGGCATACCATCTGTATCGCTATTGGCAAGCACGTAAGGAATATGCAGTGTTAGTTGAGCAACAGATCGAAAGAAAAATTATTGCCCAAGAAATCGATGAATACGGCGTGATTCGCGTGGTTGAGGTCAATGGCTATCGCTACTTAGAGTTTGGTGACAGTTTTGAGCAAAGCTGTGTGCTGTATGACAACCCGCTGTACCTCAAGTACGACTATACACGCGCCATGCTATTGGCCAGTCTGTGCCATGAGCATCCGGAAACGGCGCTATTTTTAGGCTTGGGTGCCGGCAGTTTAACTGAAGTGTGCTTGGCTACTTTGCCGTTAGAAGATGTAGAAGTATTGGAGCTGCGAGAGCCTTTGCCACGTATGGCTATGGAACATTTAGCCATGACCGATGATCCGCGCCTGACCATTCGCATAGGTGATGCGCTGGAGTTGATTGATACGGCAGAGACGGCAGACCTGATCTATTTAGATATGTACACCGACCTTGGGCCATCAGCGGGGCATTTGGCTTGGGGGTTTTTGACTAAGTGTCAAAATAAGCTCAATCCGGGTGGCTGGCTGATTATCAACCAGTGGGCCACGCTCGATGGCAGTCCTTTGGGGGCTGCGTTATTGCGTGGTTTGTTTTATCGGCATTATTGGGAGATACCAGTCAAAGAAGGTAATGTGATTTTGCTCGTACCCTATAGTTTTGAGCAAACTCCATCCATTCCGTTAATGCGTCAGCAAGCAGACCGTATTGGCGAGCAGCTGGGTTATGACATCAGCTACTTGATTGACGCTATACGTCCAGCCAGTTAAGCAAACGCCCGCTACGGTCAACACAGTAGACGGGCGTTATCAGTCAGGCTGAGGCTTAGAGTGGAATGGTTTTATCCACTTCGATGGCTGCATCCAGTGCCTCGAGCAAATCTTTGCGCACCTTAAGCTTGGTCTTGGCGTGTGCATGCATATTGATTTTCTTCATTGTTGTAGCCATGGCCTGTGCAGTGTCCAGTAACTGTTCAGCAGGTACGACGCGATCTAAAAAGCCGGCAGCAATAGCATCTTGAGGGCTAAACAGCTCACCATTGATGACTGAACGCTGGAAAGCTGGTTTAGTGAGACGGTCTTTCGCCAGCTCAATACCAGCATGGTGCATGGTCATACCGATCAGTACTTCATTCAGACCAATATTAAACGCACCCTCAGTACCGATACGGTAGTCCGCAGCCAGCAATAAGAATGCGCCTTTAGCAATGGCATGACCTGGGCAGGCAACAATGATCGGGTAGGGGTGTGCTAACATACGGCGCGTTAAGGTTGAACCCAGCGCCACTAGATTAAAGGCGTTGTCGAGGCTGGATGTCATGACTTTTAAATCGTAACCACCGGATAAAATACCGGGTTGACCGGTGATAATCACGATAGCGCGATCCTGCTCAGCCTGATCGAGGTGATGGTTAAAGGCGGCAATCATATCCGGTGATAGGGCGTTAACTTTGCCGTTGTTTAGGGTTAAGGTAGCAACACCTTCGTGACAGCTGTAGTGAATCAGTTCGCTCATGGCATAGAATCCGTTTTATTGTTTGTGAGTGGCACACTACCCAGCTCTGAATAATAGGTAAAGCATAAAGACTGACCCATAAGTCGGTTTTATTGCAACGAGCGCGTAAAAACTCAGCACGCTAAGTCATCGTCAGGCTGGCGTTGTTCTAGAGCACTTTAAATCAAAGGTAAAATAAAGGTGACAGACATGCTTATACAAGTTGATGCGGAACTGGATGCCAGTGGCCTTTTTTGCCCGGAGCCTGTGATGATGCTGCACACTAAAGTGCGTGAGCTAGCCGCGGGCGCAGTCCTTAAAGTGATTGCAACAGACCCATCAACGCAGCGTGATATACCTAAGTTTTGTCTGTTTCTGGAGCACCAACTCCTTGAGAACCGCGAAGAAGACGGCACCTATGTGTATTGGATACGCAAAAAATCTTAATCGGCCCTGTAGGTCTTACATACATCATTAACGCAGTTGAAGTGGGGAATCTATGGAGCAGTTTCGCAACATTGGCATTATCGGACGTATGGGTAGCGCGCGCGTTTTAGAAACGATTCGTCGCCTAAAGCGCTATCTGATCGGGCGGCACTTACATGTCATCTTAGAAGAGACCATTGCTGAGATGCTGCCGGGCCATAATTTGCAAACCAGCTCGCGTAAGTTACTCGGTGAAGTCTGTGATTTAGTGATTGTGGTGGGGGGGGACGGTTCGATGTTGGGCGCAGCGCGGGCTTTAGCGCAACACGGTGTGCCGGTGCTGGGTATTAACCGCGGCAGCCTAGGCTTTCTAACGGATATTTTACCCGAACAACTTGAGTCGCAAATCTCTGAGGTCTTGGCGGGTAACTATACCGTAGAGCAGCGCTTCTTATTAGAAACCGAAGTGCGACGTAACGGTGTGCCTATTGGTCAAGGTGATGCGCTCAACGATGTGGTGTTACACCCAGGTAAGTCCACGCGCATGATTGAGTTTGAGCTGTTTATTGATGGGCAGTTTGTGTATAGCCTTAAGGCTGATGGTTTGATTATTGCCACGCCCACCGGCTCCACTGCTTATGCTTTATCTGCGGGTGGGCCAATCATGCATCCGCGCTTAGATGCGATTGTGATTGTGCCGATGTACCCACATACCTTATCCAGCCGCCCGATAGTGGTGGATGCTGATAGTGAGCTTAAAGTGGTGATCTCGGAGGATATGACGATTTATCCGTTAGTGTCTTGTGATGGTCAGAGCCATACCACCTGTGCGCCAGGTGATACCTTGCATATTCAGCGTAAACCACAAAAGCTGCGCTTATTGCATCCGCTGGATCATAACTTTTACGCTGTGTGCCGTGACAAGTTGGGCTGGGGGAGTCGCTTGGGCCAGGATAACAAGTAATGTGGCTTGATCCTTCGCGCAATTACGATCTGATCGGCGATGTGCATGGCTGTGCGCAAGCGCTTGAGCGATTGCTTGCGCTGCTCGGTTATCACAAGCGTGCCGGTGTTTGGCAGCATCCTCAGCGTCAGGCGGTGTTTCTAGGTGACTTGATTGACCGCGGTCCACAGATTCGTGAAACCTTGTTGATTGTGCGCGCCATGGTGGATGCGGGTTATGCGCACTGCATTATGGGCAATCATGAATACTATGCTCTGGCTTGGAATACCCCTGTGGATGATGCCAGCATACAAAGTTATGTGCGTGAACACAGTCCGCGCCATGCCCGTTTGCAGCGTGAAACCCACGAGCAATTTGCTGAGCACCCCTATGACTGGCAGGACTTTAATCAATGGTTCTTAAACTTACCCTTGTTTATTGATGCCGAGCGCTTTCGTGCGGTGCATGCGTGTTGGGATGATCGTTTAATCAATACCTTACGAGCTCGCTTCCCCGATGGGCGTATTGATACGGGCTTTATTCAGCAGTCGGTGGTCAGTGGTAGTTTGGCGGATCAGACGTTTAACCGTTTACTGCGTGGGGTGAACTTGCCTTTACCTTATGGGATGTCACAAATCAGTCAAGATGGTTATCGTCGCTCTTCGTTTCGTACCAAGTTTTGGCAACAAGAGCACACCTCGCTGACGTACGGTGATGTGGTGTTTCAGCCCGATGCCTTACCTGAACATATCGCGCAAAAGCCTTTGCCAGCACAATACTTACGGCAAATCAGTGGCTACGATGAGCAGCAGCCTTTGTTATTTGTGGGTCACTACTGGCGCCAAGGTCAGCCCAGCTTGATTCGACCTAATTTAGCCTGCTTGGATTACAGTGCGGTGAATGGCGGCAAGTTGGTGGCGTATCGTTTAGGGCAAGAGACCCGTTTATTAGCGCATAATTTTGTTTGGGTTGACGCCCACGACTAAGGACAGGATATGACTTGGACCAGTGCTTTACGTTTACCGTTACATACCAACCTTGCTCCCTTTGTACGCATGCTGGCGCAACAAGGCTTGGAGCATCGTGTGACTGAAGACAGCGGCGAGCAGGTGCTATGGGTAGCCGGTACCGAGCAAGCTGGGTATGTGCGTGAGCTGTATGAGCTGTTTACACAAGGCAAGCTCGCGCAGTATCAAAGTGAGCTGAATGCTGCGCAACCTGTGCACAGATCGCAACAGGGTTTTGTTGGGCAATTAAAGCGCAGCCCAATCACCGCAGGGGTGTTAATTGCCTGCCTACTAGTCGGTTTGATCACCCAGCTGGGTGGTGATTTAGAGATGGTGCGCTGGTTCACCTTTAATGACTTTAAAATTCAGGGCGATTATGTGTATTTTGCGCCCTTGGAGTACGGTTTAGAGCAGGGTCAGTGGTGGCGCTTATTCTCGCCGATGTTGCTGCACTTTGGCTTTCTGCATTTAGCCATGAATATGCTGTGGTATTGGGAAATTGGTCGCAGAATAGAACATCAGCAAGGTCGGGTGTTTTTGCTGCTGCTGACCTTGATTGCGGCATTGGTGTCTAACGCCAGTCAATTTGTATTCTCGGATGCGTCTTTATTCGGTGGTCTGTCGGGCGTGTTATACGCGGTGCTGGGCCATTGTTGGATTTATCAACGTATTCATCCGCAATTCAATTACGCCTTACCAAACGGTGTCGTCGCTATGATGCTGATTTGGCTGCTGTTATGCTTGTCAGGTGTAGTGACTGCGCTAGGCTTTGGGCAAATTGCTAATGCTGCGCATGTCAGTGGTTTAGTGTTGGGTTGTGTGAGTGGTGCTGTGTTTGCGCTGCTG
>JAAZCO010000235.1 GCA_012513235.1 Gammaproteobacteria bacterium | reverse complement strand
CTCCAATAGTTTTTTTGCAGTTAAAGCATGCCTCAGCAATTGTGATTTGCATTGTATTTCCCCGAAAGAAGAGACGGAGAAACACAGCACCCAGCGGAGAGTGATTTCTCCGCCAGCCAAGGATAGGTAGGTTGAACATGAGCTCACTACGTGAGCGCCGCTTTGCATCATGTACACGGCTTTTGGCATGTTGCTAATCAACGATCAGCTAAACATGAATGGATAATAGGTAACTTGTGCTGGGTTGTCCAGAGCCGGTTAGTCAGTACAAAAAGTGCTATCAGCGGTTTAAAATCAGCAAGTATTTACGCGGCTGGATAAGCTACTTTGGGTTCGCCAAAGACTGGCTTCATACTGCTATCAGTGAATCTTCTAGAGCTGGATCGCTAAGCTTGTAGAGCAACTGCAAACAGTGCACACGCAGCATCATAGTGAGCGGGTAAGGGGAATCCTGTTTCACCTTTGGAGTAATGCTTAGTGGCGCGATTTCGCAAGCGCTTCCAAGGAATAATGGTCTCCACCTTTTCTAAGAAAATCTCACGACGCGTCTTACCCTTTTTGTTCTGGTATTCTGCTTCGGCAAAGGTCAGTTGGTTCATTATTTAGCTCGCTGGGCTAAAAAATGGACGATGCGGCTATTATCGAAAAAAGTGGGTAGTTATTCAGAGGCTCCTTAAAATCATGCTGAGAAGCTGCATTGGTCACCAATGCCATAATTGGATCTGGTGTGCCGATTAACAAAACAATCACAACAATATAAGCCAGTAGCACGCTAAAGCTTATTAATATGGCACTGGAAAACTGTTAATTCTTGCATTCAAAAACAAGCATATCCATTTAGGCTGTGTTGTTATCGCAAAGCATTGGTTATACTATAACATTACTTTTAGGTATGTCTGATAACTATGAAGAGCTCACTGCCTGATATTTCCCTAGATACACAAGCTTATATCCACACACCTATCAACTGGGTTGGTATGGATAATATTGATCTGCCACTCTGCTTGGCTGAGGAATATCCCAACATATACAACACACTATCCATGCACGCCTGCTTTCAGGTGGATATGGGTAATGCCAAAAGCAAAGGCATTCATATGTCTCGCCTATATCAGCTACTCGGCGAACTTGCTGCTGTACAGCCGGTCACGCCTGATATTTTGTTGGAGATGTTAAACAAAGCTATCCTCGGCCAACAAGAAGCTCAAGCCTCACAAGCACGTTTACTCTTAAGTTTTAACCTACTACTGAAGCGCACGGCATTATTGAGTAGCGATTTGGGTGGCTGGAAAAGCTATCCCGTGCAACTGCATGCACAGTTATCGCCAGCAGGATTTAAGCTGACGGCAGAGGTCAAAATCGGCTACTCCTCCACCTGCCCCTGCTCTGCCGCTTTAGCACGGCAACTCTTGGCTGAGCACTTTACTGCGTCCTTTGCTACAACTGATACCTGCAATGTCGAGCAGGTTGCGCACTGGCTGCAAGAGCATGGCAGTTTTGCCACACCCCATAGTCAACGCAGCCAAGCCACAGTCAGCGTGAGCATAGCCCAAGGCTGTGCAGACTTTGGCTTGGTCGAGTTAATCAACTGTATCGAAGAGGCATTAGCCACCCCGCTACAAACCGCAGTAAAGCGTATTGATGAGCAAGAATTTGCCCGTCTCAATGGCCATAATTTGATGTTTGTTGAAGATGCGGTGCGCCGCATGCAACAGGCATTAGCTGGACGCTATTCAGAATTTACTGCCACAGCACGCCATTTAGAAAGTCTGCATGCTCACGACGCTATCGCCTCTATTGAGCACGCTGCAGCAAACGACCGAGCCCTTTAAGGCTATCAGCGCGCTGCACTCTGGCGTAAACCTATTACTTAACATTACTTAAGCAAGGAAAAACAATATGTCCACTCCGCTTCCCGTTACCGTGCTATCTGGTTTTTTAGGTGCAGGCAAAACCACATTACTCAATCATATTTTAAAAAACCGCGAAGGCTTACGCGTGGCGGTAATCGTCAATGATATGAGTGAAATCAATCTTGATGGCAGTGCAGCGCAACATGGCGTAGAGCTTAATCGCGCTGAAGAACAGCTGATTGAGATGAGCAATGGCTGCATCTGTTGCACCTTGCGCGAGGACTTACTTAAAGAGGTCGCAGCGCTGGCCCAGCAAAATCGCTTTGATTATCTACTGATTGAATCCACTGGGATTTCTGAGCCGTTACCGGTGGCAGAAACCTTCACCTTTACTGATGAAGCCGGTCATAGCTTATCTGACCTCACGCGTCTCGATACCATGGTTACAGTGGTGGATGGCATCAATTTTTTAACCGATTATCACGCTGCACAATGGATTGGCGAGCGCGAAAACGATATTGCCGAAGACGATGAGCGCGCAATCACTGATTTGCTGATTGAGCAGGTGGAGTTTGCTGATGTCATTTTAGTCAGCAAAACCGACCTTATCAGCCAAGTTGCTTATCAGGAGCTGGAAGCCATTTTGCGCTCACTCAATACCCAAGCGAAAATCTTACCGATGCGCATGGGCGATATCCCGCTAAAAGAAGTACTCAATACCCATGCCTTTAATTTTGATCAAGCCGCGCAAGCACCCGGCTGGCTCAAAGAAATGCGCGGTGAGCATATTCCAGAAAGTGAAGAGTACGGTATTGCTTCACATGCATGGCAAGCACGCCGTCCGTTACATGCCGAGCGCTTTTATCAGTTTTTAAATCAAGAATGGTGCAATGGACGTTTATTACGCTCCAAAGGTTATTTTTGGTTGGCACCTTGCCAAAATTTGGTTGGCAGCTGGTCGCAAGCCGGTGGCATGATGCGTTATAGCTATGCGGGCCAATGGTGGGCCAGCGTACCTCATGCAGATTGGCCGCAAGATGCTGAGAGTTTAAAATCCATCGAAGAAAAATGGCAAGATGATGTCGGTGATTGCCGCCAAGAGTTGGTTTTTATTGGCCAGAACATTAACTTTAACCAGCTCGAAGCTGACTTAAACGCTTGTTTACTGACGGATGATGAATTAGCGCAGGGTTCGATAATTTGGCAGCAGTGGGGCGAGCCGTTTAATTTAGCGGGCACTTTAGAAGTGGCATAAAGACGATTTCTGTTACACATGTGTAATAGAATCGTCTTTTACTTAGCAAAGGTCTATGGCGCAGCTCTAAAGCTCCGGGTCTGTACGAGTTGCGCGATGGTTGGATTAAACTTCATCATTCTTAGTGAAACGCCCTGTGCGGAGCCGCATGCAGGGTGTTGTGGGGGCTGAGGGCTAGAAACCCTCGGCTACCCGATTAACCGCTCACAAAAGCAGTCAGGTTCATGGTCATGAGCGCACCTTTCTTGGGAAGATCAGCTACACCGATTACTGTACGAGCGGGCAGATAAGAGCCAAACTCCTCCGCGTACGCACGGTTCATTTCTTGAAAATCTTCCACTCGGACCAGAAACACATGAACATGCATTACATCCCTAAGTGACGCACCTACATCACCAAGCATTGAGCTGAAATTCCGAATAATTTGCTTGGCCTGAGTATACGCATCCTCACCCGCCATCTTCGATGTCACTGGATCTACACCAGGCGTTCCAGAAATAGTGATGAACGGACCAGCTTTGGTGAGGTGACTGTATGGACCAATTGGCTCAAACATTTCTGACGGTGTAATGGCTTCAATTTTCATATGTTGAATAGCAACCTCTATTTGATGAATGACGGCTAACGCCGCCATAGCGGTGAGTAATAGTTGGCTAAAACATGTAGCGAAACTAAATCAACCCAGCTGTTACGAATCCGGCTTAATGGCCTTGTTAGGTAAAATTCACTCAATATACTTAGATGAGAACTGAGCTAGTTCTTCAGCTCTACGTGGTTCCCAACCGTTATTAACTGCAAATTGTCTTATTAATTCAGATGAAGTTAAGCAACCTTGTTTTCGTAGTTCAATGAATAATTTTTTTGCCATTTCTTTATCCGAGGGGTGTGATAATCCTGTAGGCATATTAATACAACGGCCAAGTTTTAATATTACTTCTCGAACATTTTCAGGTAATGATTCACTAGGAGTTGTCCAAGATGAAGTACCAACGGTTTGAGGACTCCACGTTGATAGCCAACGTTTACCATCTTTTTCAAGCCAAGGTAGAAACACGATACTATTTACATTATTGATGCTATCTACAATATCCATATCTTTATCAGTAAGATATATGGCAAGAACAACATCATGATTATTAAAGGGGTTTATATTTTTAGGTATATCGAATGTAAGCTGAATTCCGTCACCTAGATTTACTGACAAACCTTTAAAAAGAGCTTTAGCTGCTGCATCACCCACAAAACCTGCTATGTCTGAGGTTTTGAAAGTACCTTTAGTTGGAAATACTAACGTAATGTTACTCAGCCCAGCATATTTGCATTGACTGTAAGCTTGGCTAAAAGCTAATTTTATTGCATCTGGATTAGAACCATTATTCTCTACTAAAAACCTCGAAACTGACATACTTTCTCCTTTTACCTAACGCTTGCATAAACGGTGGCCTGTTAAGGCCGTCCTGTGGAGGCCCTTCTGGGCCGGAACGAATTTGATGCACTTGTTAGGCTTTGCCATTACTCGGTGCCGCCATAGTTTTTCATTGCCCCAAGCTGTACTGCGGTGACTACCGATAATAGGCTGGTTCCAATCATTAGGCCTCTTCTTTCTTTATAGGTATGAAATATTCCTGCTAAGCGAGTAAGAGACCAGTCGTTTGAAAGCTCATGACCAGCAGGCCAAGAAAATATTCCGCCACCACTTACTCCCCGTGGGCTAAGCGGATTCATTTTTTTCCCATCAATTGGGGAAATGGCGGTTTTTTTACGGAATCGAACGATGATGCTGGAATCACTAGTTAAATCTAATTCATTGTATGTTTCGGTTGTGGCCGAAAGGCCGCGATAGGATGCCAGCTCTGAGCTAAAAACATCACCATTTTGGCGTGACTTACTTGCGGGATAGCCACAAATTGAGTACGTATTTAACTCAGTTGGGCTGTGGATAACCTCAAATCTTGACTGATGTAAAGGCTTGAAAAAAGCAAGTAAGTTTCTGGCGAATGTTGAGTCGAGTCTGAAATAAGCTATATCTACTGTGTCTTCCGACCTTTTGCTTTCAGGCAGCAAATCCACATATGCCATGTATCCATCAATTGCAGATATTCCGTTTGGGGTCGGGGCCATCAAGTTCCCGTACTCAGTTATATCTGTAACGTGTGCTGCGGTGAAAAGAAAAGGAGCTCCTTGGAACTCTACAAAGATACCAGTTCCAACCTGCTCAACTTTTCCTGAGCTTAGATGCTCTACAAAAATAGGGACAAGAGAGTCGTGCGGGTCGATAGCGTACATATAAAGCCTAACGCTTGGTTAAGGGGCGGGCTTTAGCCAGTCCCAGTGAGTGAAACGAACGATTTGAACCACTTGTGTACGCCCAGCATGGGCATGAACTAATGAGGTGAAAGTCCTCTGTAGGAAGGTCACCATCCTTAGCGATTTATGATCGTTATTAGATGTTAACTACCAGCGAATGGCAAGGGCAGTTCCGCGAGAAGTTGTCTGGAGGAAGCCGGACGCAAAGCTGCGAGCTGATGAACAAAAACATCATATGAGGCGTAGGCTGAAGGCGAGTTGGCACAAGACAACGAAGCCATGTGATCTAACGGCCACCGTAAATGATGCAGCAGTGCAGTGACAGTACATGCTCTTATCTGGGGAGATCTGCTTAACAAGCGATCGGT
>JAAZCO010000032.1 GCA_012513235.1 Gammaproteobacteria bacterium | reverse complement strand
ACGCATGCGCGTCGGGTATCGGTAAAGCGCATTGCCGGCACTGGCGCTCTAGCCAAGGTAAATCGTTTTCACAGGCCTCACATAAAGCCATTGCGCGCTGGCTCGGTTCATCACACAGTAAACATGATTGATTGTTTTTTAACCAATGGTAAACCTTGTTAGTTATATTGGGTTGACAAGACATGGCGACTCCCTGAAAATTCTTGCTATGCATCCTGCATGCCTGAAGTTTAGCAGTCGGCCGCTGAATCGCTAATATAAGTCAACGGCCCATAAGAAGGATAATCCATGAACGCCAGCCTCAACCCTGTGACCCGCCACAATTGGACACTTGCCGAAGTGACCGCATTGCTGCAGCAGCCTTTTAATGATTTGATGTTTGAGGCGCAAACTGTGCACCGCCAGCATTTCAATGCGAATCGCGTGCAAGTCTCGACGCTGCTATCGATCAAAACCGGTGCTTGCCCAGAAGACTGTAAATACTGTCCACAGTCGGGTCACTACAACACGGGGCTGGATAAAGAAAAGCTGATGGAAGTACAGAAGGTGCTGGAAGAAGCCAAACGCGCTAAAGAAATTGGTTCCACGCGTTTCTGTATGGGTGCGGCGTGGAAGCACCCTTCAGCGAAAGATCTGCCGTATGTGCTGGAAATGGTCAAAGGCGTGAAAGCCATGGGCATGGAAACCTGCATGACTCTGGGCAAGTTAGACGCAGAACAAACTCAAGCATTAGCCGATGCAGGCTTAGATTATTACAATCATAACCTCGACACTTCACCCGAGTTCTACGGCAATATTATTACCACACGCACCTATGCTGAGCGCTTAGAAACCTTAAGTTATGTGCGTGATGCAGGCATGAAAATCTGCTCGGGTGGTATTTTAGGCATGGGCGAATCCATTGCTGATCGTGCGGGATTATTGATGCAGCTGGCTAATCTGCCAGAGCACCCAGAGAGCGTGCCGATCAATATGCTGGTTAAGGTCGAAGGCACACCGCTGGAAAATGCTGCAGATGTTGATCCTTTTGATTTTATCCGCATGCTGGCTGTGGCGCGAATTATGATGCCTAAATCCCATGTGCGTTTGTCTGCAGGCCGTGAGCAGATGAATGAGCAGATGCAGTCTTTAGCCTTTTTAGCGGGTGCTAACTCGATTTTCTACGGTGAAAAACTACTGACGACTGCCAATCCACAAGCGGATAAAGATATGCAGTTGTTTGCGCGCCTGGGTATCAAGCCCGAAGCACGTGAAGAATACGCGGATGAAGTGCATCAGGCGGCGATTGAACACGCCATTATTGAACAGCGTGATTCATCCTTATTTTACGATGCAGCAACACATTAATCAGATAATTAGAGCGTGCAGGCTATATAGCGTGCCGCTCTTGCCTGTTGTTTACTTTCTATAATTTCTCCCTTGGATTGCCATGAGCTTTGATCTCGCTGCCCGTTTGGCTGCCCGTCGTGCTGATAATCTGTACCGTCAACGCCCTTTATTACAGAGTCCGCAAGGGCCGGTGGTGCAGGTCGATGGCCAAGAGTATTTGGCCTTTTCGTCCAATGATTATCTGGGCTTAGCCAATCACCCACAAGTCGTGGATGCCATGCAGCAAGGTGCCGCACGCTGGGGTGTTGGTGGTGGCGCCTCGCATTTAGTGATTGGCCATAGTGAGCCGCATCATCAGCTTGAGCTAGCGCTGGCTGAGTTCACTGGTCGTGAGCGTGTGCTATTACTCAGTAGTGGTTATATCGCTAATTTAGCGGTGATTACCGCGCTGGTCGGTAAAGGCGATAGCGTGCTGCATGACCGTCTCAATCATGCCTCTCTTTTAGATGCGGGCTTGTTATCTGGCGCGCGTTTTAGCCGTTATTTACATAATGATTTAAACAGCCTGCAACAGCGTTTGCACAAGGCGCAAGGCAATAGATTATTGGTCACCGATGGTGTTTTTAGTATGGACGGTGATTTGGCGCATTTGCCTGAACTCGCTGCACAGGCTAAAGCGCATAACGCGTGGCTGATGGTCGATGATGCCCATGGTTTTGGTGTATTGGGCCAGACGGGTGGCGGTTTGGTTGAGCATCATGGTTTGAGTGCTGACGATGTGCCGGTGTTAGTCGGTACCTTGGGTAAATCCTTTGGGACCTCAGGTGCATTTGTTGCCGGTAGTGAAGAGTTGATTGAGACGCTGATTCAATTTGCGCGTCCTTATATTTATACCACCAGTTCGCCACCTGCAGTCGCTTGCGCGACCTTGGCCAGCTTGCACTTATTACAGACAGAACACTGGCGTCGCGAGCATTTACAGCAGTTGATTGCGCAGTTTCGTCAGGGTGCACAGGCCTTAGGTTTGAACCTGATGGACAGCCCTACCCCGATTCAGCCGATTATTATTGGTGATAGTGGTAAAGCCATGGCGATCTCTGCGCGATTGCGTGCGCAAGGCATTTTAGTCGGTGCGATTCGTCCGCCTACTGTGCCGGCTGGTAGTGCGCGTTTGCGTATTACTTTGACCGCTGCGCATAGCTCTGAGCAGGTGCAGCGTTTGTTGGATGCCTTGGCCTTGTGTCAGCTGGAGGCAACAGATGAGTAAGCAGATTGTCTTATTACCCGGTTGGGGCCTGGGTGTCGAGCCGTTACAGTTGTTAGCACAAGAGTTGAGTGCGGCCTTACCTGACTTCAATGTACAGATTCAGCCGTTACCCAGTATGCAGGGTCAAGATGCAGCTCAAGTGCTTCAGCAGCTTGATCAGCAATTTCCGCAGGATTGTTGGCTGATCGGCTGGTCCTTAGGCGGCATGCTGGCGACTGCTTTGGCAGCACAGCGTCAGGCCGCTTGTGCGGGCGTGATCAGTTACGCCAGCAATGCATGCTTTGTTGCGCGCGAGGGTTGGTCAGTCGCCATGCCTATCGCAACTTTTACTGACTTTCGTGCCTTGTGTGCGAATGATCCTGGCGTCTGTTTAAAGCGCTTTGCCCTGCTCTGCAGTCAAGGTGCCGCAGAGGCGCGTCAGCTTTCACGTCAATTACAGGCAGCGGTACCAGTGGATGAATTAGCCAGTGCACTGGCTGCTTTGGATGTACTGGCCGAGTTAGATAATCGTCAAGCCATCCGTAGCTTTACTGGGCGGCAGTTGCACCTGTTTGCTGAACACGATGCGCTAGTTCCATCCGCTGCAGCCGAGGCTGTGAGTGAACTCAATGCACAGGCTCGGGTTGAGATGTTGGGCCACAGCCATGCTAGCAGTATGGCTGAGTCACAGTTGCTGGCGCAGCGGATCGCCAGCTTTATTCAGGGTGCAGAACATGCTTGAACACCCTACTCCACAGCCTTGCAAACAGTCTGAAAAACAGCACGTGGCTGCGGCGTTTTCCCGTGCTGCCAGCACCTATGATAGCGTGGCTGATTTTCAGCGTGCAGTCGGTACGCGGCTCTTGAGCTTGCTGCCTGAGCCTTCGCAAACAGTGGTGCAGCACTGGCTGGATATGGGTTGCGGCACCGGCTACTTTTGTCAGCAATTACAACAGCGCTGGCCTCATGCCCAAGGTATAGGTCTGGACCTGGCTGAAGGTATGCTGAGTTTCGCCCGTAACCGTTGCCCCGAGCTGGATTATATCTGCGCGGATGCAGAGCAACTACCACTGCCAGATAACAGCCAAGATCTGGTATTCAGTAGTTTGGCCTTACAGTGGTGTACGGATTTTTCACGAGTGCTCAGTGAGATTAAACGTGTACTCAAACCTGGCGGTGTAGTGCTGTTTAGCAGTCTAGCGGATGGCTCTTTATTCGAACTGCGTAACAGTTGGCAGGCTGTGGATAACTTAGCACATGTGAATCAATTTAGGCCTTTGAGTCTGTATCAGGATTTAACTGCGAACTGTGGTTTACAGGTGCTGGATGTGCATTGTCATACCCATACCTACCATTACTCCAAGGTGCGCGAACTGACGCATGAACTTAAGCATTTAGGTGCTGATCATGTGCAGGCTGGGCGTGCGCAGGGTTTAGTGGGTCGACAGGGTTTGCAGCGCCTGTTGGATGCTTATGAGAGCTATCGTCAGCCGCAGGGTTTACCAGCCACGTGGCAGGTGATTTACGGCGTTTTACGTAAAGAGGATTAACCGATGTCACAGGCGTATTTTATTACTGGCACTGATACCGACGCGGGTAAAACGACTATTACCGCCGGTTTATTATGTGCCGCGAAACAGCAAGGGCGTAGCACTTTAGCCATGAAGCCGGTCGCCTCAGGTTGTGAGATGACCCCGCAAGGGTTACGCAATAGTGATGCCCTCGCGTTAATTGCACAAAGCACAGTGCAACTGCCCTACTCCCAAGTCAATCCTTACGCTTTTGCCCCGGCGATTGCGCCACATATTGCTGTGCAGGACGTTGGAGTTGAGTTGCGGGTGACAGATTTATACCAAGCAGCGCAGGTTGTTCTGCAAGCACAAGCAGACTTCACTTTAATCGAAGGTGCCGGCGGCTGGCGCGTGCCGATTTCTGCGAACGAGTACTTGTCTGATTTTGCAGTAGCGTTGAATTTGCCCGTGATCTTGGTGGTGGGTGTCAAGCTGGGCTGCATCAATCATGCGTTATTGACCGTTGAAGCCATTCGTAACGATGGATTGGAATTAGCCGGCTGGGTGGCGAATATCATTGATCCAGATTGTGCGCGCTTGGCTGAGAATATTGAGTTTCTTCAGCAGCATATTAACGCACCATGTTTGGCGACAGTGCCACATTTAGAGGCTGCTACTGCAGAGCATGTGGCGGAGTTTTTTCAAGAGTTTCTGGGTACTGATCAGTTAAAACCTAGCGTAAATATGTGAACTGCGTCACAAAATTGAAATTTAGTCAGTAATTTTGACTGTTTTCAAGGTTAATCGCTGGATATCGTTGTTGTTTTGCTCAATATTCGTCACGCATTGAACACAATTGATATTCAGGGAGTAACAGGATGTTAAAGAAGACAGTATTGGCTCTAGCGATATGCACACTTGCAGCGACTGCCGTGCAGGCAAGTGAGATAACCGGTTATGCCACTTATAGTATTGGGCATGTTAAGGCAAAGATGCCAAAAATAGCAAAAATAGAGTTGAGTGATTATAAAGAAATTGGTGGGCAGACATCCAGTGATCGTTCAAGTACAGGTCATAAAATTGTCGTTGGTTTGAATGTTCATTCATATATAGCACTTGAAGCTCAATATACCGATTTAGGTAAATCTCATTATAAGGGCAGCTTTTCAGGTCTTACTGGTCTTGGTACTCCTGTTACATTTGACGATAAGCTAAGTTTAAAAACCAGTGGTTTTGGTGCAAACATTGTTGGTAAATATCCCATCCAAGACTTTACGTTATTTACTAAAGCTGGCTACCACTTGATGCGTACTAAAATAAATCTTAAAGATAGTTGGGTTACGCCTTTGGGTAGTTATAAGGACTCAGTTAGTAAAACTGTAAATAAGTGGGTACCCTCATTTGGTGTGGGTGCCTCTTATAACCTGACCCCAGAGTTAGCCATTGTTACTGAATATGAGCGCTATCAAGGTGTTGGAAATAAAAAAGTTAATGTTGATGATGAAAAAATGAGCTTCAAACACGATATTGACTTTGTATCAGTCGGCCTACGCTACAACTTCTAAGTTGTAGCGTAGGCACCTGCCGTTGCAATAACGGCAGGTTTGTTAAATATTAAGGCTGAACCACCAAGTTATTAAACAATAAGTCCTCAACCAGCGGTTGTCCTTCTTCTTGATTGAGTGCTTGCTGTACCTGCTTTAATGCTGCTTTTCTCACGCCTTCCTTACCGGCAGACTCTTGCATATCTTCATCTGTTTGCTGTGCAAATAATTGGATCAGTTGATCGCGAATCAATGGCTCATGATATTCGACGGTTGCCACGTTTTCTGCCTGCACTCGCAAGGCAATATCAGCTTTGTAGTATTTGAGCTTGGTTCCAGCGCCGTAATTACCCACTAATGCGGGAGCGAGGCTGACATAGGCTGTTTGTGTTGCTGGTGCCGCTGCATCTTCAGCATAGGCTGTGGTGCTGACGGACAATGCTAATAATAAAAATGATAAATACTTCACAACCACCACTCCAAAATATAAACAAGCGTCTACGTTGAAAACGCCTTAGACAATAATGCCTAGCCTATAGGATGTGCGCCCTATTGTGCAGGCTAAGTTGTTCGCCATGCAGATAATTTTTAGCGCTTTCATCACTTGGTCTAGGGCGACTATTGGATAA
Source organism: Gammaproteobacteria bacterium (assembly GCA_012513235.1). Classification (GTDB taxonomy): domain Bacteria; phylum Pseudomonadota; class Gammaproteobacteria; order Pseudomonadales; family Pseudomonadaceae; genus Denitrificimonas. The sequence continues at coordinate 1,783 of JAAZCO010000032.1, read as the reverse complement.
GATTTAAGCCCTTTTCGGCTTATTGTGGCGTCGCCACTTGCAGTGCTAAAAAGGAGTTCATGGTACTGATCAGCATGTCTTTTACGTGTTGTTAAGTCTCACTGAACTCTTTTTATAGGACAGCCTATGCTCAAGTTGACAGTGTTATACGGACACCCGACGCAATCAGAAGATTTTGAAAGCTACTACAACACTAAGCACTTGCCTTTAGTGGCTTATGTAGAGGGCATACAGCGTGCTGAGTTAACTGTATTTGCTAGTGAAGCTGATGGTTCACTGCCACATTATTATCGCATGGCTGAGCTGTATTTTACGACGCAAGCACAGATGGATACTGCGATGAATTCTGATGCTGGGCAGGCTCTTGTTGCTGATATTGCCAACTTTGCAACGGGTGGTGTCACGGTCTTAGTCGGCCATGTAGCAGCCTAATCAAGCGACTGATTTTAAACGAGGTGAATTATGACTCAGGCAACTGAATATCACGGACAGTGTTTTTGTGGTGCGGTACGTTTAACTGTTACAGGTGAGCCGCAAGCGATGGGCTATTGCCATTGTGAATCATGCCGACATTGGTCAGCAGGCCCAGTGAATGCCTTTACTTTGTGGAAGCCTGAGGCTGTGCGCATTGATCAAGGACATGAGCATCTATCTCGCTATAACCAAACGCCACAAAGTACGCGTTGCTGGTGCTCAGTCTGTGGTGGCCATGTGTTGACTGAGCATCCTGAAATGGGTTTAACCGATGTTTATGCAGCGATTATTCCCGAATTCAATTTTCAACCAGGTGTGCATGTGCATTACCAAGAAACAGTATTACGTATGGATGATGGCTTGCCCAAGATGCGTGATATACCCAGTGAAATGGGCGGTAGTGGCGAGACTTTACCCTCCTAATGTATCTAGCAATGACTGCAGATTAAGCACTGCCTGTTGGTCTGCAGCAGTTGGATTGCCACTCAGTTTAGGCTGGATTTATAATGCTTTAGTGTAGGCTATAAAGAACACTGCTGTACCTTGGCATTTAATCGTATAGTGGTGAAAGTATTTATCATTTTATAGGCTAAATAGCATGTTACATCGCATTGTCGTGGTCGGCGGTGGCGCCGGTGGTTTGGAGTTGGCGACACGTTTAGGTCGCACCTTAGGCAGACGTAAAAAAGCTAAAATCACTTTGGTCGACGCCAATTTAACCCATATTTGGAAACCTTTGCTGCATGAGGTGGCCACAGGCTCACTGAACAGTACCGACAACGAATTAAACTATGTCGCGCAAGCCAAATGGAATCATTTTGAATTTCAAATTGGCCGCTTTTCAGGTATCGATCGAGCAGCTAAAAAAATTGAGCTCAGCGCTACAGTTGATGAGAAAGGTCATCAATTAGTGCCAGCACGCAGCTTAAATTACGACACTTTAGTTGTTGCTGTCGGTAGTTTAACCAATGATTTTGGTACTAAAGGCGCGGCTGAGCATTGTATCTTTCTAGACAGCCCACAGCATGCTCTGAACTTTCACCGACGTTTACTGGGTGAGTATTTAAGCGCTCATGCGCAAGGCGGTGCTGATGCGACCGTGAATATTGCGATTGTGGGTGCAGGTGCTACGGGTGTTGAATTGGCAGCTGAATTACGTCGCGCTTCACAGCAATTATCGGCTTATGGTTTAGATAATATTCAGCCTGAAAATATGTGTATTACCTTGCTTGAAGCTGGTCCGCGTGTATTACCTGCGTTATCTGAAAAAATTGCCGGTGAGGTTCACCAGCAGTTGCTCAAGCTCGGT
>JAAZCO010000234.1 GCA_012513235.1 Gammaproteobacteria bacterium | reverse complement strand
TTAAGTGGATGACAAGACGCCACCCACTTAAGCAGTCTTATTCTTCGTAACCCAAGGCAGGGCTTAACCAGCGTTCAGTGTATTCCATATCCTTGTTGCGACGCTGGGCATAGCTTTCGACTTGGTCTTTCTCAATCTTACCCACGGCAAAATAATGCGCGTTTGGATTAGCAAAGTACCAGCCGCTCACAGCTGCCGTTGGGAACATGGCAAAGTGTTCGGTCATGGTTACGCCAAAATCTTGCTTGGGGTCGAGCAGCTTAAACAAGGTATCTTTTTCGGTATGGTCTGGGCAGGCGGGGTAGCCGGGTGCTGGACGTATACCTTTGTACTTCTCGCGAATCAGCTCATCGTTACTTAATTCTTCTTCGCTGTCATAGCCCCAGTACTTGGTGCGCACTTCTTGGTGCAACCACTCGGCGCAGGCTTCTGCTAAACGGTCAGCCAGGGCTTGTACCATAATGGCGTTGTAGTCATCACCCGCCGCTTGGTAGGATTTAGCCAGTTCATCCACACCAATACCGGCCGTGACAATAAAGCCGCCCACATAGTCAGTGACACCGCTGTCTTTAGGTGCGACAAAGTCCGACAGGCACATATTGGGCTTGCCGCCGGTAGTTTCAATTTGCTGGCGCAGGTGATGCAGCATGGCAATCGGCTCACCATTGTCATCGTACAGCTCAATATCGTCATGATTAACTTGATTGGCAGGCCAGAAGGCAAAGGTTGCGCGCGCTTCAATCAGGTTTTCATCGGTCATTTTTTTCAGCAGAACTTGTGCTTCGTCAAACAACACCTGAGCCGCTTCACCCACCACTTCGTCTTTAAAAATACGTGGGTATTTACCCACTAAGTTCCACGAGATAAAGAAGGGCGTCCAGTCAATGTATTTAGTCAGCGTTTTTAAGTCGATATTGTAGATGCGCTGCGTGCCGGTGACTTGTGGTTTGGGTGCTTGGTAGCTTGCCCAGTCGTATTCTGGCTTATTGGCTAAGGCTTGTTCATAGGTCAGGCGCTGAGTGCGCACAGTACGTGCAGCAATACGCTCGCGCGTTTCGGCGTATTCTTCACGAATCTTGCGCGTGTATTCAGGCTTGAGCTCTTTTGATAATAAAGTAGTCACCACACCGACTGCACGCGAGGCATCGGTGACATAGACCACAGCATCATTGCTGTAGTGCGGATCAATTTTAACCGCCGTGTGCGCTTTAGAAGTCGTCGCGCCACCAATCAGCAGTGGCAGGTGGAAGTTTTGACGCTGCATTTCTTTAGCAACGTTGACCATTTCATCCAGTGATGGCGTGATCAGGCCAGACAAGCCAATGATGTCGCACTTTTCTGCAATTGCAGTTTTGAGGATCTTATCAGCGGGCACCATCACGCCAAGGTCAACGATGTCGTAGCCGTTACAGCCGAGCACCACCGCAACAATATTCTTACCGATATCGTGGACGTCACCTTTAACGGTGGCCATTAACACTTTACCTTTGGCTTCGATTTTGTCGCCTTTTTCAGCGTCAATAAAGGGCACAAGATGACCGACCGCTTGCTTCATCACGCGCGCAGATTTGACCACCTGCGGTAAGAACATTTTACCGCTACCAAAGAGATCGCCGACGATATTCATCCCTGACATCAGCGGGCCTTCAATCACTTCAATCGGGCGTGCGTACTGCTGGCGGCACTCTTCAGTGTCTTCAATAATCCACTGAGTAATACCTTTTACTAAGGCATGCTCAAGACGTTGATTCACTGGGAAGCTGCGCCACTCTTGGGTTTCTTCTTCTTTAACTGAGCCGTCACCACGGTAATCTTCAGCAATGGCCAATAAAGCATCGGTACCGTCAGCAGTGCGATTAAGAATCACATCCTCGACTTTTTCACGCAGCTTGGCTGGGATTTCGTCGTAAATTTCTAACTGACCGGCATTCACAATCCCCATGCTTAAACCATTTTGAATGGCGTGATAGAGGAAGACTGAGTGAATGGCTTCGCGCACCGGATTATTACCGCGGAACGAGAAGGATACGTTAGACACACCGCCAGAGGTTAATGCATAGGGGAGGTTGTCACGAATCCAGGCACAGGCTTGAATAAAATCCACAGCATAGTTGTTGTGTTGCTCAATACCCGTAGCAACGGCGAAAATATTAGGGTCAAAAATAATATCTTCTGGTGGGAAGCCCACTTGGTTAACCAAAATATCGTAGGAACGACCACAGATTTCCTGCTTGCGCGCAGCAGTATCGGCTTGACCTTGCTCATCAAAGGCCATCACGACAACTGCAGCACCATAACGGCGGCAGAGTTTGGCGTGTTTAATAAACTGCTCAACCCCTTCCTTCAT
>JAAZCO010000233.1 GCA_012513235.1 Gammaproteobacteria bacterium | reverse complement strand
TCCAAGAAGGTAAGCTGGAGTTTATTTATGAAATCCGCTTACGGGCTTACGCGATGCCGGACTTCACTTTCCCAGTGACTACAGGCAAAGCCGACGATGAGCAGTACTATCGTGCGGAAGTATTCTTGCGCCGCGGTGGGCAGGCGTATGATGTGTATGGCTACGACGAGCAAGATATCATCACCGATATTCTCGACCAGTTTGAAAAGTACATGCACTTCTTACACGTTTCCCCAGGTATTTTGCCGTGGAATATGGCTGAGCATGATGATGACTTAGTCGGCCAAGGTGAAATCGGCGATGAAGATGCACCGGCACCGGTATCGCCAACAGCCATTGAAGGTAAGCCTGTGTAAACCGAGTGGTTGCTGTTGTCTGCATTCGTGTTCATTAGAACGCGAGTGCTAAAGCATACAAAAAAGGGCGGCGCTGATAATCAGGGCCGCCCTTTTTATTGCTAGTGATTTACCAGCTAAAAATTTCCCAAGAAGGAATGCGCATCTCAGGCTTATCGGCACGGATAAAGTTGCCATCACTACCGTCAGCGCGCACTAAAAAATAGGGCTTACCTTTTTTCGGTGTGATTTTAACTGCATATAAAAAACCATTCAGACGGTATTCCTCAACGGTTCTATCACCTTTTTGTACGATGGTGACATCGGGCTCACCGCTGACTGCTTCCTCAGCAAAACCCAACACAGGGCAAGCAAGCAGAACACCGGCTAATGTGAAACGCTGCAAAGTAGTACGCATAGTCTTAATCCTTATGTGACGTAGGTGGCGTGTGAATAACTCTAGTCTAGCAAGAGCGCTGCGCTGCGTGTTGAGGATATTTGCAGTTGATGCGACGGGCTTCTGATTGGTTAATAAGTTGACGTTGTTTGTTTCATGTATCTATCTAGGCTATATAAAAGACACTGTTATTTAACTTGGAGCCCATCATGTCCAATAAGAAGAAACTCCTCATCATTGCTCACGCGCCCTCCGAGAATACCCAGCACCTGCGCGACGCCGTACTCAAAGGTGCTACTCATATCGATATTGAGAACGTCGCAGTGGTGATGCGTGCGCCGCTGGACACTCAGCCAGCCGATATCATTGCTGCTGATGCCATTATTTTGGGTACCACAGAAAACTTTGGCTATATGGCAGGCTTGGTCAAGGACGTGTTTGACCGCTGTTTTTATCCCTGTCTGGAGCACACAGAGGGTATGCCGTTTGCCTTTTATGTACGTGCAGGGTTGGATGGTACTGGGACTTGTACGGCGATTAAAAGCATTACCAAAGGCCTGCGCTGGAAGTTAGTGCAAGAGCCGTTGCTGTGTAAAGGCTCGTGGGATGATGCGTTTTTAGCGCAGTGTGAAGAGCTGGGTTTGTCGATGGCGGCTGGTTTAGAAGCGGGTATTTTTTAATCTTGTCACGCCAGCCCACCACCGCATAAGCGTACGGCGATGGGTGTGATCTGGCCCTTATAAAGTCATATAGATGCCGGTTGGCTTGCCCTGTGCATTGAGCTCCAGCACTTGCAAGCTGCCTTTTTTCTCTGGGCCCATGCCCGGTGAGTTGAGCGGCATACCTGGTAAGGCGAGGCCTTTAATATCAGGTTGTTCGGTCAGCATTTTATGAATCGCTGCGACTGGCACATGACCTTCCACAACATAGCCTTCGATTTCTACCGTATGGCAACTCGCCGCTTGTGCGGTGCCTAAACGCTGCTTTACAGGCGTCATATTGTGATGATCAATCATGCTGACGTTAAAACCTTCCTCCTCTAAATAGTGGGCGTATTCGATGCAGCAGCCGCAATTGGGGTCTTTGTGCAGTGTGGCATTGAGCGGTGCGGCGAGTAGGTTGCCAGCAAAGAGGCTGAGAACGCTGGCAGATATTAAGCGGGTGAGAGTGGTTTGCATGGTGTTACTCCAAAAAATTAAAAAATAATCATCGATGCGCACTAAGCCCACTTGGGTGGTGGGGTGATTGGAGTAACGACGCGAGAATTAAAAAAGTAAGGCATCTGCATCTGATGCTTAGAATGGTGTTGTACAGTGATCAATGCTGGGGTGTTACACAACGCATACAGGCAGCAGTGATGCGTGGTACTGAGGCAGTCGCCAGCGCATAGATCTGTATTGCTAGAGGGTGCAGTATGCTTATGCTGCACGTTGCTAGTGAGCGTGTTGGCTGCTTGCAGCGCAGGAGTGTGGGTGGCTGATGCGGGTTGCAAGCCAGCCATAATCAGGCACAGCACCAACAGCAGTTGCGGTAGGATCGAGCGCTGCAAGTGCATTTAGCTTGAGCTCACAGGTGTGGATTGCTTGTGGGCCAAACCATCAAGAATTGGGCAGCTTGATTCCCCATCGCCATGACACTGCTCAACCAGCCCCGCCAGTTGCGCGCGCATGCTTTGCAGATGGCTGATATCGCGGTCTAATTCGTCCATATATTGTTGCGCGAGCGCTTTGACATCGGCACTTTTGCGGTCGGTGTTTTGCCAGAGGCCGAGCAAGGTTTTAATCCGTTCCAAAGAAAAACCTAAGTCGCGGGCGCGTTTAATAAAGCACAGTTGCTCAATGCTGCTGGCATCGTAAATACGGTAGCCAGAACTGTTGCGCGGTACTTCGGCGAGCAGGTCAATATCTTCGTAATAACGAATCATCTTGCGGCTTACGCCTGATAGTTCTGAAGCTTCACCGATATTCATAAGGCCGCCAAAGGTGCTTTAAAGCTGCGCAAGCGTAGCGCATTAGTCACGACAAATACGCTGGATAGCGCCATCGCAGTGGCGGCTAACACGGGTGATAATAGCGTGCCGTTGAACGGATAGAGAATCCCTGCAGCGACGGGAATCAAAGCGATATTGTAGGCAAAAGCCCAGAACAGGTTTTGGCTGATATTGCGCAGCGTAGCTTTGGATAAGGCCAGTGCGTTGATCACTCCTGTTAAATGGCCGGACATCAGCACCACATCAGCAGCGTCCATAGCGATATCGGTGCCGGTACCAATGGCAATACCGACATCAGCGGCGGCTAACGCCGGTGCATCGTTAATGCCATCACCGACATAAGCGACACGACCGTATTGCTCTTGCAGTTGCTTTACCGCCTCAACTTTACCTTCAGGCATCACCTGCGCCACCACGTGATCAATGCCGAGCTGTTTGGCAATGGCATTGGCGGTGTGTTGGTTATCGCCAGTAATCATCGCCACTTTAAGGCCTTGTGCATGTAAGTGGTCTACAGCGGCTTTACTGCTGGTTTTAATTGGGTCACTGACAGCCAACATAGCGGCTAAACGACCATCAACCGCTGCATAGAGTGGCGACTTTCCTTGCTCACCCAATTGCTGTGCGTGCTCGGAAAATTCATCCGTATTGATATTAAGGCTGTTCATAAAACGATCAGCACCGATTTGAATGTTCTGACCATCCACCATAGCTTGCACACCCATACCAGTGATGGATTGAAACTCGCTAATGCTAGGAATCTGTAACTGGCGTTCCAGTGCCGCGTTGACAATAGCTTGCGCAATCGGGTGCTCAGACTGCTGTTCAACGGCGGCAACAACGGCGAGTACACTATCTTCTTGCTGAGTATTGGTGACAGCAAAGTCAGTCAACTGGGGCTTACCTTCAGTTAAAGTACCGGTTTTATCCACCGCAATGACTTGCACATCTTTAAGATTTTGCAGCGCTTGGCCTTGGCGAAATAAAATCCCCAGCTGCGCCGCACGCCCAGTTCCGACCATAATTGAAGTGGGTGTAGCGAGGCCCATCGCGCAGGGGCAAGCAATAATCAGTACCGCCACGGCATTCACTAAAGCGAGACTCAGCGCTGGCGCAGGAGCAAAAATCAGCCAAGTGATAAAGGTCAGTAAGGCAGCCAGCATAACGGCTGGCACAAACCATAAAGTGATGCGATCCACTAAACCTTGAATCGGTAGTTTGCTGCCTTGGGCTTGCTCAACCAGACGAATAATATGTGCCAAAACAGTATTAGCACCGACTTGCTGCACCTTAATCTGCAAGCTTCCGGTTTGGTTGACCGTGCCGCCAATCACCTGCGCATCTTGTGCTTTTTCTACGGGGATGGGCTCACCGGTGAGCATGGATTCATCCACAAAACTCTGCCCGTCAACTACTACGCCATCTAGGGCAATACGCTCACCGGGGCGGATTTCCAGCACTTCACCAATGCGAATTTCGGCCACCGGCTTGTCTAAAGCTTTGCCATTCACCAACACGCGTGCTGAGTTGGGTTGTAGGTTAATTAAGCGTTTAATCGCATCGGAGGCATTACCTTTGGCGCGCGCTTCGAGAAAGCGCCCGAGTAAAATCAAAGCAACAATCACCGCCGAGGCTTCAAAATAGACATTGACCGTCGCCTCAGGTAATAACGAGGGTATAAAAGTGGCAATCAGCGAATAGCTAAAGGCCGATAACGTACCCAGCGCCACCAGTGAGTTCATATCGGGGGTGAGGCGGCGTAGGTTTTGTAAGCCAATCTTTAAGATTTCACGCCCCGGGCCAAACAACACCAGTGCCGCCAACACAGCCTGCACATACCACAGGTGCTGGGTATTAAAGGTGCGTTCTAAAAAAGCATGGAAGGGCGCAATAAAGTGTGCACCCATTTCCAAGATAAATAAGGGTGTGGCAAATAAGAATGCCTGTTTGAGCTGTTTTTTTAGCTGTGCTTGTTCAGCAGCTTGGCGTGAGTTGAGGTCATCGGCTTTGCGCTGATTATCGGCTAGCAAGGTTGAAGGGTAATTATGCTCGGTGAGCCATTGGCTGATGGCTTCGGGGTCGGCACCGGCCAGTAATTGGACGTGCGCTTGCTTGGTGGCTAAGTTGACTTGATAGCTGATCACCAGTGGGCTTTGTGCCAAGGCTTTTTCAATGCGCCCGACACAGGAGCCACAGTTCATGCCAGTGACAGCATAATCATAACCGTGCAGCGGCACTTGATAACCACTGGCTTCTACGGCTTCCACTAATGTGGTTAAAGAAACGGGCTCGGCTAGGCTGACAATTACTTCGCTGGTGACCAAATTCACTACCGCTTGGGTTACGCCAGCGACTTTCAACACGCTACGCTCCACACGGCCAGCACAACCTGCGCAGGTCATGCCGCGTACGGGAATTTGCACAGTTTGCAGGGTTGTCATCATGGTCACCTATGGCTTATCGAGTCAGCGTATACAATAAACCTTACCATGAGGTGAAGGTCAAGAAGTAGGCTGTCAGCCATAAAAAAGCCCAGCATCCGACTAGCGGAGGCTGGGCTTAATGGTGTTGCGCTAGGATTATTTCTTCTTCGCAGGATTCTCTTCGTGCTCGTCTTCGTAGCCGGTAATCATGGGCTTGATCATGCTAAACACGGTTTTACCCATGGTCGCCATATACACGTGGGCGATGACAAAGATCAGCATGGCAAAGGCCGCAGCAGTATGTGCCAGTGCCACGCCTTCTAGGCTGAGGAAACGGTCGAAACCCCAATCGGCCCAATTGTTGTAAAACAAATACAGCAGACCGGAAATCCAAATCGCTGGCGAAATCACCAACTTAAAGCCCAAGTACGCCAAACGCTGCAAAGGGTTGTGTTTAGCTTGCGAGGTTGCACGGTACGGGTGCTCAGCACCGGTAAAAGTGCCGACTAAGTAGTAATAGGCCACAGCACCGAGCTTATCGGTGGTGGGAATGTATTGTTTCCATTCGCCGGTGGTCAGGTGCCAGAAAATCGCTAGCACCCATAAACCCAGCAATGCATAGGCGGCATACTCATGTAACTGCGCCGCTTTACCAAAACCCAGCACCGTATAGCTGCCGTGGATTTCAAAGCCGCTGAACATTAAAAAGAAGATTAAGCCAGCTTGGCACCAGTGCCAGAAGCGTTCAAAACGCTTATAAATCATCGTCCGTTTCATACGTTTTTTCTCCTACGGCTGGCAATAATACGTCCAGCGGCATGGGCTAAAGTTCCCAGCAAGGTCAGCAGAGCAATACCCCAACCGGCATAGTCCAACCAAATATTTCTATCGCGACCAGGCATATAAAAATCAGTCAGTGCTGCTAAGCGACCGTCACGGGCGTGGCAAGAAGCACAATCAAGCGCATTCTCTGCTGGCGCTACCATGTGGGCAATCGGCCAGTGCATACGGGTTTCGATAAAGTCGAATTTGCCGCTATATTCTTGGCCTGCGTAGTCAGTACCGGCTTTAAGAGATTTCACCCAATCAAAGTTAGTCCACAGGGCCGTATCATCGTCCGCACTGTATACGTGGTTGACCAGTAAGTGCTTATGCACTGTGTCGTAGGGCTGTTTACCTTCCATGATTTTAAATGGCCAGATGCGTGAATCTGGGTTGTCGTGACTGCCTGTAATCTGGTTTAGATCAATGGGCGTTTGCGTCTCGTCAATCTTATCTTCACGTAAAGTGTAGCGCGTTTGGCCATCAAACCAGCGGTATGCAGGCACCACATTCTCACCATGGCGGAACTCACCCTTGGTACTTAAATACTCAAGGTTGCCGTCTTTGTCGCGAATGGTTTGTGGTTTGCCGTCTTTATCCAGTTGACCGGCTTTGGACCAGTCCCACCAGGCTTTAGTCGCCACACCGCCACGGGCAAACTCAGGAATATGACAGGTCTGGCACGCGACTTGGCTGACGTGCTCATTGAGCTTGGGCTTATCGTGTGGCGCAGGACCGTGACATGACTCGCAGGATGCGCGGGTATTGTCAGTGTGGCCCGGTACATCAATGCCTAAGCGGTCATGTGCGTTCGTTGAATAACGGCTACCCGTGACGCTGTGCGCTGAAGTGGTATGGCAGTCGGCACAGGCGAAATTAGCACCGTCTTTTGACATATGCACATCAAGGCTGCGTGGTGCGGTGAGTAAGGATGAATCTAAGTCGCCGTGTTTAACACCATCACCACCGCCACCATAGAAGTGACAGCTACCGCAGTTTTGACTGCTGCTGGCGCCAATATTCTGGGCGATATTTGCCAGATCCGTTTTACGCTTGATGGATTTATCAAGCGGGTCGGCAAACTCGTAAATAGGATGGCCAGCACCTGTGGGAGATTTTTTATAACCGCCGGTAGTGTCGTGACAAATCAAGCAGTCAACTGCGCTGCCATCGCTGGGCGGTGGCTGGCGCATATCGTCCCAGCCGTAACCCGTGTGGCAACTGGTACAGAACGGCTCATTGGATGAGGCAGCACCACAAAAGCTGTTGACGACATGGCGTTTACCCAGCATTTGTCCGGTTTCAGGATGCTCAAATTCCCACGTCCAATGCGTGGTTTTTTGCACCTGTTGTGCGGCTTGCGTATGGCAACCTAAGCAGGCTTGAGTCACCTCAGGGCCTGACTTAAATGGCCCTTTGAGTTGTTCAAATTGAGAGTGATCAGCCGTAGAGGGCGCAGAGCGATCCAAGGCTGTAGCTGGCATTGTGCCGAGCATCAGCAGCATAATCGCAATGATCATCTGCCTGAACGATAGAAGAGTAGGATACGTCTTCATAGTGCCTCCCTAGGCGTATGGGCATCTATTGGCTGTAATAGCTCTTTAGTTATATTTAAATAATTATATCATATGGTATATTTTTAGATGCTATGCAGCCTATGCTTGATTGATATATATCAATTGAATCGTGTAATGAGGAGTCAAATTATGAGCCAATTAGTCGAGAGTGCAGCAACTACAGCTATAACTCAGCCTGAGCAGGCTGTTGTTATCGTCACCAGCGCCGCGTTACAAACCCAAGGTATGGCCATGGTGTTGTCGCGTGCGATGCAAGAGCAGGGTGTGGAGTTGAGCATATTACTTTGCGATCAAGCGGCTGAATTAGCCATTCAGAGCTACCAAAGCTCCAGTGCTTTAGCGCCTAAAGGCATGAAGCCAGAAGGCCTGTTACAGCAGATTATTGATGCGGGTGCGACTGTTGCAGTCTGTGCGTTATTTCTGCCCAATAGCAACTATCAAGAGCAGGATTTACGCCAAGGTGTCAGCGTTGCTCAGCCAGCCAAAATGGCGGAAATGTTGCGTTGTGCAAACAGTAAAGTGATAACTTTTTAATCTTACATACCTGCTGACTACTAGATGGTTTGCGAGTTAAGAATAGAGAATGAAGTATCTATTCTTAACTGTAAAAATGTAGCTTATATCTAAGTTGCCAGTCTGAATCTAGATCTATCTAGATGCTTTTGCGTGATACAAACTGACCTGCCTAAATTCTTCCGGCTCTGCTAAATCAGGCAGAGTTTCTCCATACAGTGTGGCTGTTTTACGCAGCAGTGGATGCTGGAAATCACGCTGGCGTGAGTCCGCCACTATAATGTGCTTGGCAAACTCAGGGAAACGCTGCACCAATGGCAGATTGTCTGCGTCATAGAGTACATCAGCGGCAAAGAGAATATCGTAAGGCTCAGTCTCACTGAATAAATCTTGGCTATAGCTTAACTCAAGTTGATTCAGCGCGGCGTTGGCCCGACAGGCTTGTAGTGCTAAGGGGTCTAAGTCGCAGGCGACTGCCACGCGCGCGCCGGCATATTTAGCGGCTAAGGCCACAATGCCACTACCAGCTCCCACATCAATAATTCTCTTGCCAGCCACAGACTCTGGGTTGGCTAAAATCCATTGAGCTAAGGCTAAGCCACTGGCCCAACAAAAACACCAGTAGGGCGGCTTATGCAGCAAGCGCTGGGTTTCTTGCGGACTAAATTGGCGCTGCATGGTGCTGGGATCAATCAGCCAAAGCTGTAAGTTTAGGTTGGGTAATGGGCTGATGGTTAAACGTGCATCAGTGACAATACTGTGCAGCGCTGTATTAAGTTGAGTTACTAGGGGATTGGTCACAAGTACATCCATTCACCAATTATTAACTTTTAGTTTACTGCATATCTGAACTTGTAACTGCTCTAGCTTTCTCAAAGATAGGTTGAGATTAGGGTGCTGCTAAAGCTGCCACCTTATACTGAGTAGAGGGTAAAAACTTACACCTATTAATGATAGGGTGGGTTAAATTTTCGAGGTGGATAACGCTATGTTAAATAAAAATATATTGAAAATAGTTGGACTGGTATGTGGTTTGATTTTAGCAGCAGGGTGTCAGCACCAGCAAGAAGTGGCACAGCAGCCTGCGCCAACACCAGAACAACCCAGCGCACAACAGCCAGCAGATGTGGCCGAGCAAAATGTGATTGCTGTGTATTTAGCGCAGCAGAAACCAAACCCTACTTTTATTGCAGTTGATTTGGGTGAAGGTAAAAGTTTGTATGCCTTACCTAAGCCGGTCTTAACTCAAGCAGATATGCAATCAGTGCAATCTGCTACGACTGAGCAGGGTCAAAGCTTTATGGTGTTTGAACTGACAGAGCAGGGCCGCAAAAAGTTGGCTGAAGTTAGCGCACAAGCCATTGATCATTTCTTTTTGTTTAGCGCCAAAGGCCAACTGGTTGGCGTATCAAAAATCAATGAGCCAATGAGCGGTGGTAAGTTGATTATGGCGACAGAAAATGAAGAACACAGTCAGCAGGTTCTGCAGTTGTTGCGTTAAGTGACCTTGTATTGCTGCATAAAAAACCCAGCACTGAAAGCTGGGTTTTTATTTTTCCGGATACTATGTAGCGCGTAATATGCTGCCTCAGTCGCTGATCACAGGTTTTTATGCGTGACTTTGCCGTTAAGCAGGGTGTAGCGCACAGCGCCAGGCAGTACGTGATCCATAAATGGACAGTTACGGCCGCGTGACTGCCAGTTCTCACCGACAACAGTTTGTCCTTTAGGATCAAACAGTACCAAGTCTGCGGCTGCACCCACTGCTAAGCGACCGGCGTTTAAACTCAAAGCTGCTGCAGGGCCAGTGGTTAAGCGCTCAAGTGCAGTCGGCAGATCAAACACGCCTTCTTCCACCAAGCTCATCGCCAGTGGTAATAGCAATTCAATACTACTGATACCCGGCTCTGTTGCGGCGAAGGGGTCTAATTTAGCATCAGCTTCGTGGGGCTGGTGGTGACTGGCGATGGCGCTAATCACGCCGCTTTTCACCGCTTCACGTAAGCCTTCACGATCTTCTAGTGAGCGCAGTGGTGGCATCACGTGATAGAAACTGGAGAAGTCCATTAAGGCTTCTTCGGTCAAAATCAGTTGATACATCGCCACATCAGCAGTGACTTTTAAACCACGAGCTTGTGCCTTAGCAATTAAACGTGCGCCACGTGCTGTGGTGATTTGGCTAAAGTGTGCGCGAACACCGCTTTGTTCAATCAGCAGTAAGTCACGCGATAGAGCTACTGTTTCTGCAGTCTCTGGAATACCTGCCAAGCCACGGAAGGTTGCCACTGAGCCTTCGTGCGCTAAACCGCCTTCAGCCAGATCAGGATCTTGCGGGTGGAAAATCACGGTTAAATCAAAGGTCGCTGC
>JAAZCO010000232.1 GCA_012513235.1 Gammaproteobacteria bacterium | reverse complement strand
GTTTATGGGTGTCGAAATCGGCATTATTATGGGTGTGAGCTTATCGTTATTGCTGTTTTTGTGGCGTACCAGTCGTCCGCACAGTGCGGTGGTAGGACAACTGCCGGGCAGCGAACACTTTCGTAATATTGAGCGTTTTGCAGTGATTCAAAGTGAGACTGTGGTGTCGCTGCGCGTGGATGAAAGCCTGTATTTTCCCAATGCGCGCTACTTAGAAGAGCGGGTGATTGAGCTTATGGTGGAGTACCCACACTGCCAGCATTTAGTGTTGATGTGCTCAGGTGTCAACTTGATTGACGCCAGTGCTTTAGACAGCTTAGAAGCGATTGCCGAGCGCCTCAAAGCCTCCAATGTGCAATTGCACTTGTCTGAAGTCAAAGGTCCGGTGATGGATCAATTGCATCGCTCAGAATTTCTACAAAGCTTTGGTGGGCAAGTCTTTGTCAGCCAGTTCGCGGCAATGCGCGCTTTAGATGCGCCCAGTGTCGAGCGTGCTTGTGCAGTACAGGCAAAAACCGCTTAAATTTTTGTAAGTTGATTAAAGTTGTAGGCAGGCCACTTATGGTTTGCTTACAGCTTTTGTTTGACGCTGATCAAGTGATGAGACTGAGCTATCAAGCACACTCAAGGTCAATAACACTTTTGAGGTTAATCTGATGTTTAGACTGTCACTGCTTGTGCTTACGCTCGGTTTAAGTGCTGGTGCTATTGCTGCGCCGCAAAAAAACGAACCTATTCAGCCAATTGAAGCGGCTGTTGTGACTGATCCCGCCAAAGTTGAGTTGGGTAAGCAATTATTCTTTGATCCGCGCTTATCAAAATCAGGTTTTATTTCCTGTAACTCTTGCCATAACTTAAGCATGGGTGGCAGTGATAACTTGCCGTCTTCCATTGGTCATAACTGGCAAGAAGGCCCCATCAACTCACCAACGGTGTTGAACTCCAGTTTAAACTTAGCGCAATTTTGGGATGGTCGTGCGGCTGATTTGCAAGAGCAGGCTGGCGGGCCAATTGCTAACCCCATGGAAATGGGTTTTACCCATGATTTAGCCATTGGTGTTTTGGCCTCGATTCCGCAGTATGTGCAGTCATTTAAAGATGTGTACAAGTCAGAAGTCATCACCATTAACGCAGTGACTGATGCGATTGCTGAGTTTGAAAAAACTTTAGTGACGCCCAATGCGCCTTTTGATCAGTGGCTTAAAGGTGATGACAAGGCGCTCAGCGCTGACGCTTTAGCGGGTTACAAACTGTTTAAAGAGGTGGGTTGTACCGCTTGCCATAACGGCCCAGCAGTGGGTGGTAACTCATTTCAGAAAATGGGTTTGATGGCCGCCTATGAAACTAAAAATCCAGCTGAAGGTGTGGCGGGTCTGACGGGTAATGACTTAGATCGCTTTAAATTTAAAGTGCCAACCTTGCGTAACGTTGAGCTGACCTACCCCTACTTCCATGATGGTGCCTATTGGGATTTAGATGAGGCAGTGGATGTGATGGCGCGTTTGCAACTCGGTCGTCAGTTAGAGAAAGAGCAAATCAGCCAGATTAGTCTGTTCTTAAAAAGCTTAACCGGTGAGCAGCCCAGCTTTGCTATCCCGATGTTGCCACCCTCCACCCCACAGACTCCACGTCCAGAGCCTTTTACTAAGGTGAGTCACTGAGTTGAATATTGCCAAGTGGGATGAGCCTTGAGAAATGAGACTCTCAGTGCTTATGTCTAGACAATAAAAAACGGCCCCTAGAGGCCGTTTTTTATTGGTGCAGATCAGTCTTTCTTTTTTAGCTTAGGATTGGGGAAAAACTGTAATGCTTGCCCCACCGCCTTAGGCTTAGGCGCTTGCAGGCCGCTGGTGTTGACACGCGTCGGTACTTCACTGGGAATGGAGTTGCCTTCCGCGTTTAACGTATCGTTGTAGCCGCAGTGCACGCAATCGCGATGCGGCACACCATCCACATCCCACATGCGAATGCCATCCATCACCTGACAGGCTGGGCAAACAGCCCCAGCGATAAAGCGTTTTTGCGTTGCAATTGCTGTGGTCTCACTTGGCGTAGTCATGATGATCTCTTTGGTTAGGCTGCTTGAGGGTCGCTAAGGCCGCTGTGACGCAGTAATGCATCAATCTGTGGCTCACGTCCGCGAAATTCAATAAAGAGTTGCATGGGTGATTGTGAGCCGCCTTTAGCGAGAATCGAATCACGGAATGCGCGGCCCGTTTCAGGGTTGAGTACGCCTTCTTCTTCAAAGCGTGAGAAGGCATCGGCTGAGAGGACTTCGGCCCACTTATAGCTGTAGTAACCTGCAGCGTAACCGCCCGCAAAAATATGTGCAAAGCTGTTGGCAAAGCGATTCCAAGTGGGAGGTACCATCACCGCGACTTCCTCACGTACGCTCTGTAAAACATCCAGCACGCTACGGCCATCGCCATGCGTGCAGTGCATTTCAAAGTCGAACAAAGAAAATTCAATCTGGCGCAGCATGCCTAGACCGGATTGGAAATTACGTGCAGCCAGCATTTTATCCAGCAGCGCTTTGGGTAAAACCTCTTGAGTTTCGTAGTGCCCAGAAATCAGCGCTAAACCCTCAGGCTCCCAGCACCAGTTTTCCATAAACTGACTGGGTAACTCGACTGCATCCCAAGCCACGCCATTGATACCGGAAGCACCGGCAAACTCAATGCGCGTGAGCATATGGTGTAAGCCATGGCCAAACTCGTGGAAGAGAGTGGTGACTTCATCATGAGTCAGCAAAGCAGGCTTACCTTGGCTGGCTGGAGTGAAGTTGCATACCAAATAAGCAATCGGATTGATCATCTCACCGCTCGAGGCACGGTACTTATCACGGGCACCATCCATCCACGCGCCGCCACGTTTGTGCGAGCGGGCATAGAGGTCAAAGAAGAAACGACCGACATGCTGGCCGTTTTCGGTGATTTCAAATAAGCGTACATCAGGGTGCCAGCTGTCAAAGTCACTCAATTCTGTGATTTGGATGCCATACAACTGCTCAACAATGGCAAATAACCCGCTGAGGACTTTATCAATGGGGAAGTAGGCACGCAGCTCTTCTTCGCTGATGTCGTAGCGCTGCTCACGCAGTTTTTCGCTGAAGTAACCCACATCCCAGCTGTTGAGGTCAGTCACTTGATGCTCTGCGGCGAAGGCTTGTAGTTCAGTTAAATCCTGCTGAGCAAAGGGTTTACTGCGCTCGGCTAAATCATGCAAGAAGGTCAGCACTTGCTCAGTGGTGTCTGCCATTTTGGTGCTTAAGGACAGCTCACTGTAATTGTTAAAGCCCAGTAGCTGAGCCAGCTCTAAGCGTAAATCCAGAATCTCTTGCATCACCGGAGTGTTATCGAGTTGCCCGGCGTTGGG
>JAAZCO010000231.1 GCA_012513235.1 Gammaproteobacteria bacterium | reverse complement strand
TTCAATGGCAGCAGCTTATTTGCCATCACCGGCCCCACGGGAGCGGGTAAAACCACGCTACTGGATGCCATTTGCTTGGCCTTGTACAGCCGCACGCCACGCCTGAGTACGCTGTCGCAAAATACCAACGAATTGATGACCCGCCATACCAGCGATTGTTTGGTGGAGGTGGAGTTTGCGGTGAAAGATAAAGGCTATCGCGCCTTTTGGAGTCAGCGCCGCGCTCGTGGTAAAGCCGATGGCGCCTTGCAGCAAGCGCAAACTGAATTGGCTGATTTAGCGGGCAATATCCTCACCGATAAAATCAGTGAAAAGGCTAAAGCCGTGGAAGAATTGACCGGTTTGGATTTTCAGCGTTTTACCCAATCGATGCTGTTGGCACAAGGGGGCTTTGCCGCATTCTTAGAAGCTAACCCCAATAGCCGCGCCGGTTTGTTGGAGCAGCTGACGGGTACAGAAATTTACGGTGAAATCTCCAAGCGCGTGCATGAAAAGCAAAGAGAGCAGGCTGAAGCCTTAAAAGATTTAACCACGCGTGCCGATGTGGTGCAGTTGCTCAGTGCTGAGGAACGGGCAGAGGTGCAAAGGCAATTCGCCAACGTGCAAAGCCAAGCCCAAGACTTAAAACTGCGCCTAAGCGACTTACAGCAGCAAGCCGACTGGCGCTTAAGCCTTGAACGTGCGCAGCAAGAGCAGCAGCGGGTGCAAGTGCAGCTAAACAGTGCGCACAACGAGCATCAGCAGCATCAAGATGACTTGCAGCGCTTAGCCGCCCACGCGCCTGCTGCGCAATTGCAGCCGGATTATAAGGCCTTGCAAGTGGCGCAACAGAGCGTGCAACACAGCCAGAATGACTTGCACAAAACACAAGCCAGCGCCCAGACCAGCGCGCAGCAGATAGAGCAACTATCGTGGCAGCAGTACCAGTATGCACAGCAGGCAGTCGATGCCATACATACGCAATTGCAGAGTGCCGAGCAAGCTCAGGCGAGCTTGCAAGAGCAACGCGCACAGACTGCGCAGCACGCACAGTTAGACAAGCACCTCGCCAGCTGGCGCAGTGAGTTTGCCCAAGCCCGTCGCCAGCAGGGTGCGCTAGAGCAAGAACAAGTCCAGCAGCAGAAGTTGATCGCGCAAATAGATCAGCTGACAGCTGGTATCAGCCACCATACACAAGCCTTGCAAGAGCAGCAGGCAGCGTTACAGCCTTTGCACAGGGCATGCCAAGCAGAACAACAGACACTGCAACAGGTGCTCGAGCAGCGCAGCGTGCAAGAGTGGCAACAACAGCTCACTACTTTGCATGGCCACAGTCAGCATTATCAACGCTTAGCCTATCTATATAGCCAAGAGCACACCCAGCAGGATTCGACTCAGGCCTTGCAGCTGCGCCGCACTGAGCTGAGCGTCAAGCTGCAGGCACAAGAGCAGTTGCGTGATAACCTGCGCACTCAATACAAAGCGCTTAAAGAGCAGGTGGAAGATAAAGCTCAGCTGCTTCAGCAAGAACAACGCATTGCCAGCCTCGAGCAGCATCGCGCGCAATTACAGACTAATGCAGCGTGTCCCTTATGCGGCTCGCACGAGCATCCGGCTATCAGCGCTTACCAAGCCTTAGATGTGTCGCAGACTGAGCAAGCGCTGCACAGCAAACAGCTGGAGTTGGACGCACTGGCTGTAGAAGGCCAAGCGTGCGCCACAGTCTTAACGCAATTGCAGACAGAGCAACAGCAGCTAGAGCAACGCCAGGCTGAGCTTGAGCACGAGACTGGCAAGCTGCGCAGCGAGAAAACTCAAGCTCTGCAGTTATTGCAACTGGCGAGCAACTTAAGCGCCGATGATTTTAGTGTTGCGCACAGAGCGCATCAACAGGCTTTAACCACCTGTGAGCAACGCCTGACAGCTATCAGCAGTGCCCAAGTTGCACTGGCTGCTAGTGAACAGGCTTACCACAATGCTGAAAAAGCTTTAATTACCGCACAGCAAGAACTTAAAGCGCAAGAAAGTCATTTAGCGCATCAGCAACAGCAATTGGCAGACAAGGCTGCGCGCATCCAGACGCACAGTACCGAGATACAGGCGCAGCAAGCACAATTGAGTCAGCAATTAAGCGCCTTGGGTTACAGCCTGCCGACTGACCCCGAGCAATGGCTTAGCCAGCGTGAACAGGAAGCGCAAGTATGGCAGCAAGGCAGTGCGCAGCTTGAGCAGTTGGCGTTGCACATCAGTAGGTTGCGCAGTCAGGCTGAGTACGCTCAGCAGCAATTCAGTCAAGCGCAGAATCAATGGCAAGCGCTGAATATCGCTGAAGGCGAAGCCTGTGCTCCTGTTTTGAATCTACAAGAAGCGCTGGCGCAGACCCAGCAGCACTTGCAGCAGGCGCACAGCCAATATGCCGTACTGCAAGGGCAGCTACAGAGTTTAAGCGCACGCCTCAACGAAGCTCAAGCCGCCTATCAGCAACAGCAAGCACAATGGTACACATCCTTAGCCCAGAGTGCCTTTGCCGATGAGGACGCATTTTTGCAGGCGTTGTTATCCGCTGCCGAGGCCCAGCAGTTACAAGCTCTGCAAACACGCTTGAATAGTCAGTTGCAGGATGCCAAGACTCTACTGACCGCCGTCACGCAGCGCATCAGCGCCTTAAATGCTGTACCCAAAACTGCACTCAGCCACCTCGAGTTGACTGAACAGCGCGCGGTTTTAGATGCTGAGCATGACGCCTTATATCGCCAACTGGGTAGCTTACAAACCACTTTGGCCACCGATGCTAGCAATCGTGCCACCCAGCAAGATTTGCTGGCGCGCATCACCGAGCAGCGGGTGCTGTATGACCAATGGCAGCAACTCAACAGTCTCATTGGTTCTGCTGATGGCAATAAATACCGCAAGTTTGTGCAGGGTTTAACTTTGGACCACCTCGTGGTGCTGGCCAATCAGCAGTTAGCGACTTTGCATAATCGCTATCAGCTCAGCCGTTGCCAGCAGGGTGAGTTGGAAATCTTGGTGGTGGATACTTGGCAGGCCGATATTCAGCGCGATACCCGCACCTTGTCTGGCGGTGAAAGCTTCTTAGTGAGTTTAGCCTTGGCTTTGGCGCTGTCGGAATTGGTCAGCCATAAAACGCGCATTGATTCACTGTTCTTAGATGAAGGCTTTGGCACCTTGGACAGTGAAACCTTAGAGATGGCCTTAACCGCGCTGGATAACCTCAATGCCGAAGGCAAAACCATTGGCATCATCAGTCACGTTGAAGCACTTAAAGAGCGCATTCCTGTGCAAATTAAAGTGCGTAAAAGCGCCGGCATGGGCTATAGCAGTTTGGATGAGTGTTACCGAGTGAGCTCAGTTGCTCGCTAAGCTTGCTGGTATTTAGGCTCAATTATAACTTGAGCCCAACAGCGGATAACTCTGTACGCAATGCGGTACAGAGTTATCCGTTTTTTTTGCTTAAATAAGGACAGAAAACACTGTGAAAAAAATCAATTATGTAGCTGTTTTGCTTGGGTAAAGTGTGCAAAAAGCGCTTGGGAAGTCTGTTTTTTGGTCACAATTAGAAATATTTATTTACTTGTGCTTTATTTTTAAATAAATTTAGCCAATATTTTTTCGGCTAAATTCGACAATAAGTAGCTTATTTTCAATAAAAAACATAATAAATAAGCCGATCTTCTAAATTTAAAATACAGCTGTAAGCCATGAATAGACTAAAGCAGGGGGTTATATTGTAGGGGGCTGACTTGTTAAATTTGCTATGCCACGCTGCACAAAAAATCACAAATACAAAAATGGTGAGCACTATGCAAGACGACAAAAAAAATGCTGCTGCCTACTGGTCAGCGAACTTACGCCTCATTACCTTCTGCATGTCGGTTTGGGCTCTAGTTTCGTATGGCTTTGGCATTTTACTCAGACCTTTGCTGTCAGGTATCTCGATCGGTGGTACGGATTTAGGTTTCTGGTTTGCTCAGCAAGGAGCTTTATTAACCTTTATCGTTCTGATCTTTTTCTATGCTTGGAGAATGAACAGACTTGATAAAAAATTCGGTTTAGAGGAGTAACAGCATGAGTCAATTTATGATCAATATGCTGTTTGTGGGTGGATCTTTTATCCTCTACATCGGTATTGCGTACTGGGCGCGCGCAGGCTCAACTAAAGAGTTCTACGTTGCTGGTGGTGGTGTTCACCCGATTGCCAATGGTATGGCAACCGCTGCGGACTGGATGTCTGCTGCATCCTTTATTTCTATGGCCGGTATTATTGCGGCAACCGGTTACGCCAGTTCTGCCTACTTAATGGGTTGGACCGGTGGTTACGTAATTCTGGCGATGCTACTTGCGCCGTACTTGCGTAAATTCGGTAAGTTCACCGTACCTGACTTTATCGGTGAGCGCTTCTATAGTCGTGGCGCGCGTTTGATGGCGGTTCTGTGCTTGATTCTAGCTTCGGTAACCTATGTTATCGGTCAAATGACCGGTGCGGGTGTTGCCTTCTCGCGCTTCTTAGAAGTGAGCAGTGAAGCCGGTATCTGGATTGCAGCGTTAATCGTGTTCTTATACGCGGTATTCGGTGGTATGAAAGGTATTACTTACACGCAGGTTGCGCAGTATGTGGTGCTGATTGTTGCTTATACCATTCCTGCAGTATTTATCTCACTGCAACTGACCAACAACCCCATTCCTATGTTTGGTATGTTCGGTACGCACGCTGAGTCGGGTGCGCCACTGTTACAAAAACTCAGTGAAGTATTGGTTGAGTTGGGTTTCCGTGACTACGCGGCGGATGTGCCAAGTCACTTGAACATGGTGTTGTTCACCTTGTCTCTGATGGTGGGTACTGCGGGTCTGCCACACGTGATTATTCGCTTCTTCACTGTACCTAAGGTGGCTGATGCGCGTTGGTCAGCGGGTTGGGCATTAGTGTTTATTGCACTGCTGTACTTAACCGCTCCTGCGGTGGCTTCAATGGCGCGCTTGAATTTGTTGACTACGGTTTATCCGGATGCAGCAGCACAAGTGGTTGATAAGGCTGAGTACGATCAAATTCTAGGTAACTCAATCCAGTACGCAGATCGTCCAGAGTGGGTCAAGACGTGGGAAGGTACAGGCCTGATCAAGTTCGAAGACAAAAACAACGACGGTCAAATTCAGTTCTATGATGACAGTAACGCAACTTTTGCTGCTGAAGCTGAGTCACGTGGCTGGGCTGGTAATGAGCTGACGGTTAACAATGACATCTTAGTCTTGGCGAACCCTGAAATTGCTAACTTGCCTTCATGGGTGATTGGTTTAATTGCTGCCGGTGGTATTGCCGCCGCGTTATCAACAGCCGCAGGTTTGTTGTTGGCGATCTCTGCAGCGATCAGTCATGACTTGATTAAGAAAACCATCAATCCAAATATTTCAGAAAAAGGTGAGATGTTAGCGGCACGTATCTCCATGGCGGCAGCCATTGTGATGGCAACCTGGTTGGGTCTTAATCCGCCCGGCTTTGCGGCACAGGTTGTGGCACTGGCGTTCGGTATTGCTGGTGCGTCAATCTTCCCTGCACTGATGATGGGTATTTTCTCGAAGAAAATGAACGATAAAGGCGCCATTGCTGGTATGGCTGCTGGTTTAGGCTGCACCTTGCTGTATATTTTCACTTACTTGGGATGGTTCTTCGTCGCTAGCACAGCGATGCTGCCAAACACACCTGAGCATTGGATCATGGGTGTTTCACCTCTGTCCTTCGGTGCGATCGGTGCGGTGATTAACTTTGTAGTAGCCTACGCTGTATGTAGCGTCACTAAAGAAACACCGCAACACATTCAAGACTTGGTTGAGAGTGTGCGTTTCCCTAAAGGTGCCGGTGGTGCAGTGGATCATTAATGGTCAGGCCACACCCCGTTAGCGATTGCTAGCGAGGCACGTCACACAGCGGGCTTCTTAATTGAGGCCCGTTTTGTATCTAAGCAGAAGAGAAATCTATGATTTGGCATTTAGTTGCAACATTCAGTGC
>JAAZCO010000230.1 GCA_012513235.1 Gammaproteobacteria bacterium | reverse complement strand
AGACTCCATCAAGCCCTGCACAACATCACGGGGCAGTTCTGGTGCTAGATCAGCAAGCTCATCAGCATCCAGATCCTTGGTTGCAGCAATAATCTCCTGAGTATCCATATCAGCAATCAGCGTTTCACGAACTGAGTCAGATACTTCAAGGAGAATATCGCCGTCACTTTCGGCGCGCACAAGCTGCCATACGGCTAGACGGTCTTCTAGTGGTAATGCCTCAAGGATATAAGCAATATCGGCAGGGTGAAGCTCATCCAGCTTCTGTTGCAACTCCGCATAATGCTGTCGCTGTACGAGCTGATCAACACGCTCTTGGTGGTCACTACCTTGACGCGCAACGCTTTCCTCAATCAACCGATGTCGTTGCAAGAGCTCAAGTACCTGTGAAAAACGCTCTTGGAGGCGCTCTTGGGGCTTTCTCTCTTCAACTTCAGACATAAATGAGGTACTCCACCCTTGCATACTATTTATACAAGGGACTGATCAAGTGTGCATGGTGATTGCTCAAGCGGAAAATTTTCTACTGAAAAATCATAACTAACCAGTTTTACTGATTAGTGCTATGAATAATACCACTGAAGCTTGCTTCTGCACCTAACAATTGCTTTTAGCACCAGCACACAACCGACAGCTACTCATCATTCTAGAGGCTAGCTAGGCTAAAAATCAGGCAAAAAAAAACCTGCAATAAATGCAGGTTTTTAAATATGGTGGACTCAGGAGGATTCGAACCTCCGACCGCTCGGTTCGTAGCCGAGTACTCTATCCAGCTGAGCTATGAGTCCATTTGTTGCTGCGTATTATAGTGCTATGTATTTGATTTGCAAGGAGTTTTTTCTGTATCTGAAACTCTTTAACAACATGCTCTGCAATACTAAATATGGCGGAGAATGAGAGATTCGAACTCTCGACACCGTATAAGGGTGTACTCCCTTAGCAGGGGAGCGCCTTCAGCCACTCGGCCAATTCTCCGTAACACGGGGCGTATAATACCCACATATTTAGAAAATGCAAAGCATAAATGCAAATTTATCAAATATTTGTGTTTTCTTGCTCTTCTTGCTGATCTTCTTTCTCTTTTTGGATGCGCTGGTAGATCTCTTCACGGTGCACAGCGATCTCTTTTGGTGCGTTCACACCAATACGAACCTGATTACCTTTAACACCCAACACAGTAACAGTGACTTCATCACCAACCATCAGTGTCTCACCAACACGACGCGTTAGTATTAACATTATCAATCTCCTTATTAAAACAACAGTCTGCATCTGTAAGTCGTAGATAGCGTACACCCATCACGTGCTATTGCACACAATAGGCGCCGCATTTTTATTAATCGCAATAATTAGTTTTGTGTATCGCGATAATAAAGCCTAGCAACCCAGCCGAACTGGGCTGCTCTTAAGCCGGTTTAAGCATCTGGCGCATCTAAGCCAAATGCGGTATGCAAAGCACGCACCGCGAGCTCCACATACTTTTCATCAATCACCACCGAAACACGTATCTCTGAAGTGGAAATCATTTGAATATTAATATTTTCTTTAGCTAAAGCCTCAAACATACTACTGGCCACACCGGGGTGTGAACGCATGCCGACTCCAACAATTGATACTTTAGCGATGCTTGTAGTTCCACTGACTTGCGCCGCACCAATCTCGTTGGCTGTGGCTCTCAACACCTCAATGGCCTTGTCATAGTCAGAGTTATTAACAGTAAAGGTAAAATCAGTGGTGTTATCTTGCGACACGTTTTGCACAATCATATCAATATCAATATTGGCTGCGCTGATCGGTCCTAGAATTTTAAATGCCACACCAGGCGTATCTGGCACGCCACGAATCGTCAGTTTGGCTTCATCGCGATTAAACGCAATGCCAGAAATAATCGGCTGCTCCATGGTGTCCTCATGATCATCAGTGGTAATTAGAGTGCCGGGGCCCTCTTCAAAGCTATGCAAGACGCGTAGCGGTACATTGTATTTGCCAGCAAACTCCACAGAACGTAACTGCAGAATT
>JAAZCO010000229.1 GCA_012513235.1 Gammaproteobacteria bacterium | reverse complement strand
GATTTCATGAAAAGTCGTAGGCATTGATATGTCGTGTTAATTCATCAAGAGGGTGAAGTTTACCTTAAAGTGTACAAAGTCCACAGTACCGTACTCGGTAATCATAGATTTAGTCTGATTATTGTAAAAGTTTAGGCGGTGCCGGCCTGATAAATAATGCATTTCTGCTAAAGTAGCGCCTGGCGTAAAGACATTTTAAGCGTTCACTTCACTTAACAGGTCACATCATGATTGCAAGCATGCTCTTAAATGAAACCACGCTCTTATGGGGCTGGTTGTTGTATGCCCCGATTCTTTTATATGCCGCGTGGCGCGCACCTTGGGTTGAGTTATTCAGCGACAGTCGTCGCCAGCATTTATTGTTTGGCACGGTATTTGTGCTGTGTATTTTATGGCTGGTACGCCGTGATTTCCCAACCGGCTTGTCTTTCCACTTTATTGGCATGACGGCAGTGACTTTACTACTGGATTGGCCATTAGCCATTCTTGCGGGTTTTATTGCACAAATTGCTTTACTGGCGCTGGGTAAACAAGAGCTGAGCGTATTGGGCATTAATGGTTTGTTGTTGATTGTGTTGCCGGTTTTTATCAGCCATCTGTGCGCTAAATACTTAGAACGCCTGCAACCTGAAAACTTATTTATGTATATCTTTTTTTCAGGTTTCTTTCCTGCAGCGCTGACTGCAACGCTCTGTATTCTCAGCGCTACAGCACTACTGTGGGGGAACGGTATTTATGAGTTCCCACCTTGGCTGGATGACTTTGCTGGCATGGTGCTCTTGGTGGCCTTCCCTGAAGCGTTTATTAACGGCATGGCAGTCAGTGCTTTTGTCGTATTTAAGCCTGAATGGTTGGAAACTTTTAACTACAGCCGCTATTTACAAGCGCCGTGGAATGACGAGCCTAAACCCTAAGCAGCACCTGTTTGCCTAGTACCCAGCGTGGAGTGTGTGATGAAACTTTTGATTACTGGCGGTGCTGGTTTTATTGGCTCGGCGCTGATTCGTTATCTTATTGAGCACACTGATGACACTGTGGTGAATGTAGACAAGCTCACTTACGCAGGTAACTTGGAGTCATTGCTTGAGGTAAGCGATAACCCACGCTATAGCTTTGTACAGATAGATATTTGCGAGCGAGCGGCATTGGATCAAGTGTTTACCACTCATCAACCTGATGCCGTGATGCACTTAGCAGCAGCATCCCATGTGGATCGTTCGATTGATGGCCCTGCGGAGTTTATTCAGACCAATATTGTCGGCACCTATACCATGCTGGAAGCAGCCCGCGCATACTGGAATACACTTCCAGAGCCGCGCAAAATAGCCTTTCGCTTCCACCACATCAGCACCGACGAAGTCTACGGCGACCTCCCGCATCCAAACGACGAGCCCGTGGACTGCCACGTCGCTCCGCTCCTCGCAGAGACTAGATGCGACACTGCAAATGAAGCTCCCATCATTGCGAATGAAGCCCCAGTTATTGCTAGCACCCCGCCCATCATCGCTAGCACCCCGTCTGTCATTGCGAGCGCAGCGAAGCAATCCACAGAACAGACTGCCACGGCTACGCCTCGCAGTGACGTACTGCCTTTATTCACCGAAGAAACCTCCTACGCTCCAAGTTCCCCTTACTCGGCTTCAAAAGCATCGAGCGACCACTTAGTCAGAGCTTGGCTGCGCACCTACGGTTTCCCAACGTTAATCACTAACTGCTCCAACAACTACGGCCCTTATCAGTTCCCAGAAAAGTTGATTCCGCTGGTGATTCTTAATGCCCTCGCCGGCAAATTATTACCCATTTATGGTGCCGGCGATCAGATTCGCGACTGGCTGTATGTGGAGGACCATGTGCGAGCTTTATACACAGTACTGATCCAAGGCACTGTCGGCGCAACTTACAATATTGGTGGGCATAACGAGAAGCGCAACATTGAAGTAGTGGAAGCTATTTGCGCGATTTTGGATGAGTTGGTGCCGCGCATTTCGGTAAAAGCAGATGATATAAGCCAGCCTGCTGTCGGCCTAAAGACCGACCTACAAGAGCAGTCTCCACATGCAAGAATTGTTGACCTGAAGACCAACCTACAAGAGCAATCCATATCTGCACAAGTTGGCTCATATAAAGACCTGATAACTTATGTCGCTGACCGCCCCGGCCATGACCGTCGCTATGCCATTGATGCCAGTAAAATCCAGCATGAGCTCGGCTGGACGCCGGCTGAAACCTTTGCCTCGGGCTTGCGTAAAACCGTGCAGTGGTATCTGGACAATCACGTCTGGTGTCAACGCGTGCAAGATGGCAGTTATCAAGCCCAGCGTTTAGGTATCACCACATGAATCCGCCAATGCACAACACTAAGGGCATTATTTTAGCCGGCGGCAGTGGCTCACGCTTGCACCCCATCACCTTGGGTATCTCCAAGCAACTGCTGCCGATTTATGACAAACCGATG
>JAAZCO010000005.1 GCA_012513235.1 Gammaproteobacteria bacterium | reverse complement strand
TGCCGTCATCAATAAAAATATCAGCTTGCTGATCCATCTTGCTGGCAGGATCAATTAAGCGTGCACCATTAATCTGTATACGCATTAGCGTGACTCCTGCTTTTCGGCATCCAATTGACGTTGCTCGTTTTGACCGCTCATGGTCATCGACAATACCGCCATACGAATGGCAATTCCGTAGGTCACTTGGTTGAGGATCATCGAGCGCGGACTGTCGGCGACTAATGAATCAATTTCCACACCGCGGTTAATGGGGCCTGGGTGCAGAACAATGGCATCAGGATGCGCCAGTGCTAAGCGTTGTTCGCTTAAGCCGTAGAGACGGTAGAACTCGCCTTCACTGGGCAGTAAGCCACCTTGCATACGTTCACGTTGCAGGCGCAGCATAATAATCACGTCAACGTCTTTGAGGCCTTCATTCACATCGGTGTAAACATTCACACCGTATTGCTCAAGACCGACTGGCAACAAGGTTTTTGGCGCAATCACACGGATATCTGGGCAGCCCAGAGTTTTTAACGCGATCATATTTGAGCGCGCAACGCGTGAGTGCAAAATATCACCAACGATAGCTACTTTAAGCTTGGTGAAGTCGCCTTTATGACGGCGAATGGTCAGCATATCCAGCATGCCTTGCGTGGGGTGTGCGTGACGGCCATCACCACCATTAATAATCGCCACATTGGGCGTGACATGCTCAGCGATAAAGTGCGCGGCGCCAGAGTCAGCATGGCGCACGACAAACATATCCGCAGCCATGGCTTCCAATGTACGTAATGTATCAGTGAGGGTTTCACCTTTACTGGTCGATGAGGTGGAAACGTTAAGGGTAATCACGTCAGCGGAAAGACGCTTAGCGGCCAGCTCAAATGTGGTACGGGTGCGCGTGGAGTTTTCAAAGAACACGTTACACACGGTCATACCGCGCAGTAATGGTACTTTTTTAACCGCACGTGCGCCGACTTCGAGGAAGGAGTCAGCGGTGTCTAAAATCTCGGTGAGCATGCTGCGTGGCAAGCCGTCGAGGGATAAAAAATGGCGCAGACGACCTTGGTCGTTCAGCTGCAACGGACACTTGGGAGCAGGAGGGATCATTGCGAGAGTCTCATAGGTTGTCGATGGTTTGCAGTTGGATAGCCAACGGTTCGGGGCCGGTCAATTTTACCCGCTGATTTTGCTCAAGGGAAAGTGTTGCGCCAACAATATCGGGGCGAATCGGTAGTTCGCGTGCATTGAGGTCGAGTAAACAGACCAAAGTGACGCTGGCTGGGCGGCCGTAATCAAAGAGCTCGTTGAGTGCTGCGCGGATAGTACGACCGCTCATCTGTACATCATCAATCAGCACTAAGTGCTGGTCTTCAATTTCAAAGGGTAATTCAGACGGGCGCACTTGCGGGTGTAAGCCAGTACGACTGAAGTCATCGCGATAAAACGAAACGTTGAGAATACCCAGTGGTGCTTCGGTTTTGAGTT
This sequence comes from Gammaproteobacteria bacterium, assembly GCA_012513235.1. GTDB lineage: Bacteria > Pseudomonadota > Gammaproteobacteria > Pseudomonadales > Pseudomonadaceae > Denitrificimonas. The sequence continues at coordinate 3,240 of JAAZCO010000005.1, read as the reverse complement.
CTTTGAGTAGAGCGTTAGCGACCCAAACACCGCCGGTATGAATGCCCACAAAACGCGGGTTATCAATATTTTTTGCTTTGAGGTGGGCTTGCAGTTCGCGGGCTATTGCAGGAATCAATACAGCAGGATCAGGTAAGCTCATTTCAATACACTCCGAGTATTTATTGCAGTCAGCTGTTGCTGTGTTCTTCCAGCCAGCCTTGCAGTAATAAAGCTGCGGCTAAGGCATCCACAGGTTGCTCTCGATAGCTGCCGCGTTGTTGTCCTTGGGATAAGCGCTGACCTTTGGCTTCAAAGGTCGTCAGACGCTCATCGTGGGTATGTACAGGTAAATTAAAACGACCATTGAGGCGGCGTGCGAACTTTTCTGCACGCACGCACATATCACTGGGTGTGCCGTCCATATGTAGGGGTAATCCTACAACAAGTGCATCCGGCTGCCACTCTTTTATCAGCGCTTCGATTTGCTCCCAATTAGGAATGCCGTCGCGGGCTTTTAAATTGCACAGCTCGCGGGCTTGCTGGGTGATCATTTGGCCAACCGCTACACCGATTTGCTTGGTGCCATAATCAAAGCCTAATAATAATTGTGGTGCGCTAGCTTCACTCATGCATGGCCTACTTGATGGCTGAGACGGTCTAAATCAACACCTAATAAAGCCGCTGCGGCACTGCGGCGTTCATTCACTGGCGTGTCAAAAATAATACTTAAATCTGCTGGGCAGGATAACCACGCATTGGCGCGTAATTCGTCTTCAATTTGTCCTGCGCCCCAGCCCGCATGACCTAAAGCAATTAAGCTTTGTAATGGTCCTTGACCTTTGCTGATCGCCTGCAGCGCATCTTGTGATGCGGTTAGAGACAGTTTTGGAAAGACTGTGGTGCCTTTATATTTTGGACCGTGGCCGTGTAAAACAAAACCCAGTTCGGTTTGTACTGGACCGCCACTGAAAATATCTTGATCGTAGTCTAAATCCATAGGTTCAAACTCAGATTGCAGTTGCTCCATGACGGTGGCTAAGGTGATGCCGCTGGTGCGGTTAATAATTAAACCTAAAGCACCGTCTTGATCATGGGCCAATAAGTACACAACTGACTCGGCAAAAGCTGGGTCAGTCATGGTGGGCATAGCGATTAAAAAGTGCCCAGCTAAGGAAGTAAAATCAGCAGTCATAGAATTTATTTGTCCTCATCAATAAGCGAAAAAGAGGCTGCTCAAGAGGAGCACATAAATTATCGCAGATTATTGGCTTGAAAGCCGATCACCGCGCTCAAAGCGCCAGGTGCGAATAATCTCCACTTGGTCATAATTTGCCGCCAGTTCACCAGTAAAAGGCGCAAAAGGTGCGGAAAAACGCACAATATTAAGCGCAGCTTTATCCAAAATCGGATGCCCAGATGATTCTAAAACGCGCATGCGCTCTAAGGTGCCGTCGCTTTTAATAATCACCAGTACTCGCAAGCTACCGTAAATACCTTGCTGGCGAGCTTCTTCAGGGTAGTTGAGATTACCTACACGTTCGACTTTTTTACGCCAACCATCACGGTACCAAGCACTGATATCGCGTTTAGTTGCAGCCGTATTTTGGCGACTGACCCGGGGGCGTTTGGCGTACTGCTGCTGTTCAAAGGCTAATTCAGCTTCAAGGCTGGCAATATCCGCGGAGAGTTGATTGCGGTCAATAACGGGTGCTTTGCGTGGCGTTTGTGGTTTCACTGGCGTGCTGGGAGTGCTCACGACTTTGTGCTTTTGCGGTGTTTTAGTGCTGATCACCTGTTTGACATCAGGGCGTACTGGGGTTGGCTCAACCGCACTCTCAACCTGCACTGTTTTGACTTTGGTGTCTTGGAACTTGGCTTTTTCAGTGGTTTTGGGTATCGCTGCAGCATCCAGCGTACCGCTGCCTAACTGATTATCTTGGGCGATAAAATCTGCTTGTTCAGGGGGTTTTTCACTGCTGAAAGTGGTTAAGGTCACATCGAGGCTTTTACTCAGCGCAGGGCGATCTTCAACGGTAAAAGACACACCAAAAATAATCGCTAAATGCACAAGTGCAGCGATTAGGATTATGGGGCCTAAACGGTCGCGCGGTGCTGGGGTCGGTGTGAATGCAGCACTGATTTTAGCAGCAGGTTTTTTCATAAATGCATCAATAATCTCCGCGTAGGCGCTAGTCTGCCGAGCAGAGACAGTAAAGTCTATAAGCCGGCGTGCATATGCTATTAAGTGCGATATGCACGCCGTGCTGCTTAGTTACGTTGCGCGAGTTTTTGCGCAATGGCATCCATCAACTGATCACCAATTTTGGTGTCAAAGGCATTGTCAATTTCACGGATACAGGTGGGGCTGGTGACGTTGATTTCGGTTAAATGCTCACCAATCACGTCCAGACCAACAAATAACAAACCACGTTTGCGCAGTTCAGGGCCGACTTGTGCAGCAATCCAACGGTCTTTTTCAGTTAAAGGCTGAGCTACACCACGACCACCAGCGGCCAAGTTACCGCGTGTTTCACCGGCAGCAGGGATGCGCGCTAAGCTGTAGGGTACTGGCTCACCATCAATCATCAGGATGCGCTTATCGCCGTCTTTAATGGCTGGCAAATACTGCTGCGCCATAATCTGTTGAGTGCCGTGGGCGGTCAGTGTTTCTAAAATCACCGACAGGTTAGGATCACCTTTCATATGACGGAAAATAGATGAACCGCCCATACCGTCCAGCGGTTTAAGAATCACATCACCGTGCTCTTCAGCAAACTTACGCAATACATCAGCACGGCGGCTGACTACAGTGTGCGGCGTGCACTGTGGGAACAAAGTGGCAAAGAGCTTTTCATTGCAGTCACGTAGGCTTTGTGCACGGTTAACGACCAAGGTGCCGGCATTTTCAGCTTGCTCAAGCAAATAGGTGCTGTATAAAAATTCATTATCGAAAGGCGGGTCTTTACGCATTAAAATCACGTTGAGATCACCCAAAGGCTCATCGATTTCTTCGCCCAGTTCAAACCAGCACTCTGGGTCGTTAAAGACTTTTAATGGACGCATACGTGCGCGCGCTTCACCAGCGTGTTGGTATAAGTCCTGCTGTTGCATATAAAATAAAGGCCAGCCGCGTGCCTGCGCAGACAATAACATGGCCAAGGAACTGTCTTTTTTGAATGAAATCTGATCAATAGGATCCATTACAATCCCAAGGCGAACTTGCATGATAGAGTCTCCAGTAAAATAAGCTGGCCAATA
>JAAZCO010000228.1 GCA_012513235.1 Gammaproteobacteria bacterium | reverse complement strand
GTTGTCCTGCAGTTTACGGAGGGCTTCATCAAGATCAGGTGGTCCTTGTTTCTGGCCACCGCGCTTATTGCGGTCACCCCAAGGATCCTGATTGTTTGAATTACCACCCGGCTCATTCCAGGCCATAGTGTTCTCCATCTATTTGAAAGGCAAAATGCACATTAAAAGCGCACTATATTATATTTAATCAAGGCAAAAAGTCAGCCTAGACTGACGAATTTAGCGTACTTAGCGGTGAGTATACTGTGCGAAAAAATCAGCAGCGCTCATCCCTTCACGGCTCAGTAACTTATCCAACTCAACCTTTGCTACGCGCAAAGCTAAAATGCTCGCGCCATCATCAGCATGAGTTTCTTGCTGCACTGCATTTAAATCAAACAATTTGCCACGCAAGCGGCTGTCTTGTTGAGTGAGGCGCACTGTAGCAATATATATTTCATCTTCCAACAATTCAGCAATGGCTTGCTGCAACAGCTCAATACCTTGTTTGCTCTGCGCCGAAAGCCAAACCCGTACAGGCTTACCTTCTGCATTGCGTTGAATATGCGGATCAACATGATCAAGCAAGTCGATTTTGTTGTAGACCTCAAGCATCGGCACATCATCGGCTTCAATTTCTTTGAGCACGGTATGCACTTGCTTGATTTGCTCATCGCGCTCAGGCGACTGCGCATCAATCACATGTAAAAGTAGATCAGCACTGGCCGACTCTTCTAAGGTTGCCCGAAAGGCTTCAACCAACTTATGTGGTAAGTGGCGAATAAAGCCTACCGTATCAGCCAGAGTTGCAGCGCCTAGATCAGGCACTTCAATGCGTCGAACGGTTGGATCCAAGGTAGCAAACAGCTGATCAGCCGCCAGCACCTTAGATTCTGTCAGCAAGTTAAACAGGGTGGATTTACCCGTGTTGGTATAACCCACCAAGGAGACACCTGGAATTTCTGCACGCTGACGACTGCGACGTGCTAACTCGCGTTGATTACGTACTTTTTCTAAGCGGTTTTTAATCTGCTTAACACGCACACGCAATAAGCGACGGTCTGACTCAAGCTGAGTTTCACCCGGCCCACGCAAACCGATACCACCTAACTGGCCACTCAAATCTTTACGACTGCCGACCAAGCGACTAGCAATATGATCGAGTTGCGCCAACTCAACTTGCAACTTACCTTCATAGGTTTGCGCACGTTGAGCGAAAATATCCAGAATCAAACCAACTCGATCTAAGACACGGCATTCCAGCGCAGCTGATAAATTACGCTCTTGGCTGGGCGTTAATGCGTGGTTAAAGATCACCAAGTCAGCTTCTTCTGCTAACACTAACTGGCGCAACTCTTCAACTTTACCCGAGCCAATCAAAAAACGTGCAGTCGGCTGGTGACGCGAGACACTCACAAAGCTTGCAATAACAGCACCAGCTGACACTGCAAGCTCTTGGAATTCATAAGGATCTTCTCGCACATCTGGCGCATGCCCATCTAAGTGCACAAGAATGGCACGCTCACCTGTGTGTTCAGCGATCAAAATGTTCTCCAACTAGTCGTTACCTGCTTCATCACTGATGTCATCTTCACTCGGCAAACGCACCGGACGACCAGGTACAACGGTAGAAATAGCGTGTTTGTAAACCATCTGGCTTACTGTGTTCTTCAGTAAGATCACAAACTGATCAAAGGATTCAATTTGTCCTTGCAACTTAATACCATTCACCAAGTAGATGGAGACTGG
>JAAZCO010000227.1 GCA_012513235.1 Gammaproteobacteria bacterium | reverse complement strand
TCAATAACTGCGCCAAGCCATAGACACCTAGCGCCACCAGCAGCACATCAAAAAACACGCAGACACTGGCCACCCACAGATGATGCTCACGACGCAGCGCTTGCGATAACACAAAGGCATTTTGTGCACCAATAGCCATAATCAAGCCCAGCGCAATCAGCATTCCATTGATATAACTTTGCCACACAGTGCAATCCTCAAGGTGATGTCTACAGGCATAAAAAAACCGCCCTGCGGCGGTTCTTTTACAACAACTGAAGGCTTACAGACTGGACATAGTCTTGATGGCGCTCATCAGCTCATCATCTGAACAGTCGCTGCAAGTACCTTTAGCTGGCATCGCATTGATACCGCTGATTGCAGTTTGCAAGATACCGTCTAAGCCGCCTTTAGCGTCTGCACGTGCTTGCCAATCTGCTGTATCGCCAACTTTAGGCGCACCCAACAATCCTGATACGTGACAGGCTGAGCAATGCTTGGCAATAATGTCATCTGCACTGCGACCAGCAGAAGCAACAGGCGCGGCAACAGCTAGAGCTTTAGCGCACTCATCACCTTGTACACAAACAACACCAACAGGCTTGATACGTTGTGCAATGTCTTCATCAGTGGTGGCCTGTGCACTGACAGCCCAAAGGGCTAGGACAGTTGCTTGAGCTACCAGAATTTTTTTCAACAGGTTCACGGTACACCCTCTATTATCTTAGCAATTCATTTTCGCAAGCACTTCATGTTGCGAATTCGGCACAGTATAACCACTCCCTGCGCGCAGGCAAACAGAACAATGGTTGCAAGAGTGATTTTCATCAGTCATTCGTCGAATACTCATAAGCGACACGTTTGACATTGCACAGCAACTCATAGGAAATCGTCCCTGCGGCAGCGGCCACTTCATCAATCGAAATCTGTGCGCCCCACAACTCAACTTCACTACCAACGCCGGCTTGACTGAGCCCTGTTAAATCTACGGCTAACATATCCATCGACACACGACCCAACAACTGCGTACGACAACCATCCACTGCCACTGGCGTACCTGTGGGTGCATGACGCGGATAACCATCGGCATAACCAATCGCCACAATTCCGACCCGCACGGGTCCAGTAGCAACAAATTGTGCGCCATAGCCCACCGGCTCGCCAGCAGGTAACTCACGTACGGCAATGATTTTTGATTGCAAAGTCATCACCGGCTGGAACTCTGTACTGACCGCTTCCGGCAACGCCACCGGTTGACTGCCGTATAAAATAATCCCCGGCCGCGACCAATCACTGCGAATCTCGGACCAAGCCAATAACGCCGGCGAGTTGCACACACTGATCGGCGCTTGCATACCCACAGTTGCCTCAGTAAAGGCTTGAAACTGCTGCTGGGTATAGTCAGAGTCTGGCTCATCGGCACGGGAAAAATGCGTCATCAACACCACAGACGCCACATTTGCGCTGACCTGTAAGCGCTGCCACACCGCCGCATACTCCTGTGGAAAGAATCCAACACGATGCATGCCTGAGTCCATCTTCAGCCAAACCTGTAACGGCCGCACCAGTTCAGCCTGTTCTAGCGCCTCCAGTTGCCAGTGTGCATGGATCACACACCACAGATTATGCTCAACAATCTGCGCCAACTCATCTACAGCAAAAAAACCTTCCAGCAACACGATCGGCAAAGTCACACCAGCAGCACGCAACTCCAACGCTTCTTCTAAGCAGGACACGGCAAAGCCATCGGCCACATCATGCAGGGCCTGCGCACAGGCTACCGCTCCGTGCCCATAGGCATCGGCCTTGACCACTGCGAGGGCTTTATCGGCGCACAATTGTCGCGCAAGTTGATAGTTATGGCGCAAAGCCTGCAAATTAATTAACGCGCGCGCTGGACGCATGACTGGACTGATGCCTCATGTTAAAAACTGTTTATAAAATATCTATCGCGGCCAAGCTCAATTTTGACCGCACTGACTTAAGCCATCAGTTATAGCGAAATATATCCAAGCCTTCGCTGCTAATCTGCGGTATTTTTTTGCTGATGATATCGGCCAAATAACTGGCTGATCCACAGGACATAGTCCAACCCAAGGTGCCATGCCCGGTATTTAAAAACAGATTGCGATAGGCGCTTGGCCCCACAATCGGCGTACCGTCAGGCGTGGCGGGACGTAAACCGGTCCAAAACTCAGCCCGCGTTAAATCACCGCCCTGTGGATACAACATCCCCGTGACATATTCTAAGGTCTCACGCCGCTGCGGGTTCAGTGATAAATCAAAACCACTGACCTGCGCCATACCGCCAACTCGAATCCGCTGATCAAAACGCGTGATCGCTACTTTGTAAGTTTCATCAATAATGGTCGATTGCGGCGCCATAGCTGCATCCACAATCGGCACAGTCAGCGAATAACCTTTGAGTGGATACACCGGCAGATCAATCCCCAAAGGCGCAAGCATGGCACGTGAATAACTGCCCATGGCCATGACATAGTAATCCGCGGTCTCGACCAGTCCATCAATCAATACACCGCTGATCTGATCACCACTGCTGTTGATACGTTGCACCGTACGTGCGAAACGAAACTCCACGCCTAAAGCCTGCGCCATTTGCGCAAGATTGCGGGTAAACAGATTGCAGTCACCGGTCTGATCATTGGGTAGATGTAAAGCGCCCGTTAAAGTATCTGACACCGCTGCCAAAGCCGGTTCCACACTGGCGATGTCTTTAGATTCAAGCAACTGATAGGGCACGCCACTGCGCTTCAATACCGCGATATCATTCGCAGCAGCATCAAACTGTTGCTGCGTACGAAACAGCTGTGTGGTACCCAGTTGGCGGCCTTCATACTCAATACCGGTGTCTGCGCGCAAGGCATCCAAGCAATCACGGCTGTACTCGGCCATGCGCACCATGCGCTCTTTATTCACCGCATAACGGGCTGCAGTGCAATTGCGTAACATCTGCAGCATCCACTGGTATTGAAAGGGATCTGCGGTCAAACGCAAGGAAAATGGCGAATGCTCTCGCATCATCCACTTTAAGGCTTTCAATGGAATTCCTGGCGCAGCCCAAGGCGATGCATAGCCTGGCGAAATCTGCCCAGCATTGGCAAAGCTGGTTTCATTGGCAACACTCGGCTGTCGATCAACCACGACCACATCATAACCTTGCTGAGCTAAGTAATAAGCGGTCGTAACACCGATAACACCCGCACCCAATACCAGAACTCGCATCGCGATTACCTCAGGTAAAAATAAAAAACTCTTTGTAATGTCTTACAGCGCTCTAGACCACGCAGGGCTTGAACAGTTCGTGCGGAGTCAGTTGCTGCCCGCGCCACACAAATGGCACTGGCCATAGCTGCTGCTGAATGCGTGATTGCTGCCACAAGTGCAGAAAGCTTTGTTGACGCAGAGGATGCAGCACATCAGGCGCAACAATTGCCAACGGCCACAGCACAAAAGCATTGGTTAAAATTTCCGCACGCGGCAAGCTGATGCCCTCATGCACTCCTGCTTGCTGGCCATAGAGCAATACATCGATATCCAAGGCTAAACACTTAGGCGGCTGCCGGTAACGGCCATTGTCTGCTTCAATCTGTTTTAAATGTTGATTGAGCTCGACTAGCGGCATAGCCGTTTTGACATGCACCACCATATTAAAAAAACAAGCACTGCGGATGCCCACAGGTTCGCTCTCAAATACAGGCGAGCATTGCAGCTCACCAAACAACTCATACAAGGCATCTAAACCTGCACACAAACGTGCTTCGCGCTCAGTATTGCTGCCTAATCCTAAATACACATCGGTTAACGACATCCGCGTTCAATCTCCACCCCAACACCGCGTGCCGTAGCAACAGCCGCAGGTTTAGTGATTCTTAAACGCAACCAAGGAATATTAAACTCAGCCATTAAAATAGCCGCTAAACGCTCGGCAAAAGTTTCCACCAACTCAAAGGTGCTGATGCTGGCAAAATCATGAATGCGCTGTGAAACAGCAGCGTAATCTAAGGCTAAGTGCAGCTCATCATTTTCTGCGCTGGGGCGATTATCCCAGCCCATGTGTAAGTCCACCAATAGGTTTTGGCGAATCGTACGCTCCCAGTCATAAGCACCAATTACAGTGTCTACTTCTAGACTTTCGATAAATACCGTGTCCACTTTGCTCTTGCCTCGTTAGAATCAAGACTCGCTGGCCTTGGATCATTCAAATGTTTGAGTTACTACTGCTGTGCGCTTATCTGCTTGGCTCATTATCATTTGCCATCTTATTGAGCCGTTATTACGGTAATAGCGACCCGCGCGCGCAGGGTTCAGGCAATCCTGGCGCCACCAATATGCTACGTGTTGCTGGTAAACGCCTGGCTATTCTGACCCTGCTCGGCGATCTGAGCAAAGGGTTAGTGCCAATTTTATTTGCCAGTACTTTAGGTTTAAGCCAACAACAGCAAGCGTGGATCGGTTTAGCCGCAGTGATTGGTCATTTATATCCCATCTATTTTAACTTTCGCGGTGGCAAAGGTGTTGCAACGACTGCAGGGATGCTACTGGGTTTATACCCGCCTGCTGCGCTACTGGCATTAGCCGTGTGGCTGCTCACTTTTAGTTTGTCACGCATCAGCTCACTCGCTGCACTGGCCAGTGTCGCGCTGTGCCTACCTTTACTGGCGTGGCAACAGCCGCACGCCTTATTGCCGGTCAGTTTTTTGAGTATTCTTTTAGTCTGGCGTCACCGCAGTAACTTAAAAGACTTGCTGGCCGGCACGGAGCGTAATTTTAAAGACGATTTATGACACCAAGGGTGGCAACTCTTCCATCGGCCAACGCGCACGTACATTGATACTC
>JAAZCO010000226.1 GCA_012513235.1 Gammaproteobacteria bacterium | reverse complement strand
GATTCGTGCCTTTGCTGACTTACCAGAGCAATACGATGAACAAGGTGCGCAAGGGCGTTTAGCTGCTGTTTTACTCGATCAGCTCACCCATGCACCTGATATGGGTTTAATGCTGCCATTACCTAAAGATAAACGCTTACAGAAAATCGTAGCACAACTGCAAAAGCACCCCGACGCGACTGATACTCTCAACCAATGGGCGCAACGTTTAGCAATCTCAGAGAAAACCTTAAGCCGACTTTTTGTGCAGCAAACAGGCCTCACCTTTCGCCTGTGGCGCCAACGCTTACGCTTACTGAGCGCCTTACCGTTATTAGAGCAAAAGCACTCAGTAACAGAAGTCGCGTTGGCCTGTGGTTATGAGTCAACCTCAGCTTTTATCGCGGCCTTTGGTGAACACTTTGGCAGCACGCCGGGTGAGTTTTTTAAAACTCGATAATCGCTTATCACCAAGCGTTAACAGAATGACAAACATAGGTTGAGCAATAGGCCGAATAAAAGTCGCATGCACACCACTGTCTGGCTATTTCACGCTAAACTCAAAGCTCATTGAATAGGTAAGGGAGTAACTGCGATGCTGAATTACGTAGTGATATCAGGCTCAGGGCGGCCAGAAAGTGAGTCTGCGCGTGTCGGGAAATATCTGCACCAGCGCTTGATTGATATGCAATTGAGCGATAATAGTCACTGCTCAGTGATTGATCTAGGTAACGATCCTTTGCCGTTGTGGCCAGAGCAAAATACTGAGCTATGGCACGATTACGCAGCACGCTTACAAGCAGCCGATGCTCTCATTGTGATCACCCCTGAATGGCACGGTATGGCGAGTCCAGCATTAAAGAACTTCTTTGTGCTGACCAGTAAAACAGAGCTGGCGCATAAGCCCGCACTGCTCGTGGCGGTATCATCCGGTCTGGGTGGCTCTTACCCCATCAGTGAACTGCGCAGTTCAAGCTTTAAAAATAACCGCCTGTGCTATATCCCAGAGCAACTCATCGTACGCCAAGTAAACGTTATGCTGCATCCTGGCCCAGTGACCGACGCGAATGATCTGCGCCTCAGACCACGCATCGACTATGCATTGGGCGTACTGCACAGCTACGCAACAGCGCTGCAGGCTGTCCGCGAAACGGTTGATATGGATAATCCAGAATTTGCTAACGGTATGTAGAACAGCGGATCAGCAGCAAGCTCTAAGCTGTGCCGCTGATCCTCCCTCGAAGTTAAACGTAGATTAGTTCCAGAACGGCAAAGAAGTAATAGCTGACAAAATGGTCGCGTTGAGAATATCAACGAAAAATGCACCCACCATCGGCACAATCAAAAACGCCTTATGTGAAGGACCAAAACGGTCAGTCACAGCCTGCATATTCGCTACGGCTGTGGGTGTTGCGCCCATCCCAAAACCACAGAAACCACCCGCCAATACCGCTGCATCGTAATCTTTGCCCATCACACGAAACACTACAAAAACAGCAAACAACACCAATAAAATAGCCTGCACGCTCAAAATGATCACTAACGGCCCAGCTAAGTCTTTAATCACCCACAACTCTAAACTCAGCAACGCCATCGATAAGAACAATGACAAAGACACATTACCGAACACATCCACACAGCGGTCAAAAATACTGACGTTAAAAATGCTCGACAGTACGTTACGTACCACCACACCAGAACCCAGTGCCCAAACAAAGGTTGGAATCACAAAGTTCGAATCACTGAAGTGCTCAGCCATAAAGCTCGACAAGTACGACGCACTGGCCAGGCAGACAGCAAACAAAGCTAAAGTTTCAATTGCAGTATCAGCCGTAATCATGCGTTGATGTTGCGGTTGCTCAAAGGTCACACGCGGCTCAATATCCGTATTTTCGCCTGGTGCTTGTACTTTTTTCATCAAGCGACGCGCAACCGGACCACCAATTAAACCACCGCACACCAAACCAAAGGTGGCGCAAGCCATACCTAAGGCAACAGCACCTTGGATGCCAAAGTCTGTTTCAAAAATCTGTCCCCAACCCGCTGCAGTACCGTGGCCACCGACTAGTGTGACCGAACCGGTAATTAAACCGGTTAATGGTTTTAAGTCCAAAAGCGTAGCTAAGCTGACACCAACGATATTTTGTACAACAATAAAGCCTGCTACGACAGTAGTGAATAAAACCAACGGTAAACCACCGGCTTTTAAACGACTGAAATCAGCACTCAAACCAATCGAAGCAAAGAACATCAGCATAAAGCCATCTTGCAGGCCTTTTTCAATTTGGATAGAAAACCCATTAAACTGATGCAAAGCCAACACTAATAATGCGGCGATTAGACCACCAACCACAGGCTCAGGAATATTAAAATCATTTAATACACGTACACGTTTAACCAGTACTCGTCCTACCAACAGCACAACAGTGGCGGCAATCAAAGTGTAATAACTGTTTAAAACCACAACAAAACCTTCACTCATAAAAACTCCGCTCTAAGGCATTTAAGCACCGCGTCTTTTGCATGCACGGTTATAAAAGTCACGTTTAACATCTGACGTTTTACGATACGCCGCTGTAAAAGGCTGCACAGCTTAAAGGGCAATGCCCCAAGTGTGAACCTTTTCAGTGATTTAGATCAAAAAAACACCAAAACTATGCCGCTATACACAAAGGGTACTCGTACTGCACAAGCCATTCGAAACCCAACCTACAAGCAGCCAATCTAGATTGACCAACGCCATGTAAATCACAAGCTCAGACTCAATTTTCAGGCATAAAAAAACCAGCGCAAGGCTGGCTTTTTTCACATCACGCAGACTTATAACAAATAGCTGACCGCCACCACACCTAAGAAACCTACAGTGTAAGCCAAGAGCAAATAAACAAAATAACGCAAGTAAGCAATAAAGCTCAGCGCAGGTATTTTGCTCATCGCTACCACGCCGGCAGCAGAACCAATCGCCAGTAAAGAGCCGCCCACACCGACCGAGTAGGTCAAGGTCAGCCATTCACCTTCAGTCATATTAATACCTGACTTAAGCAATGCAGCGGTTAATGGCACGTTATCAATTAAGGCAGAGAATAAGCCCACAGAATAGTTAGCCACAATCACCGGTAGCTTTTCGTACAGCGTCGGGAAGTGCTCCAACACATGCAACTCTTTGAGCATACCCACCAAGAGCAACACGCCTAAGAAAAACAGCAGCGTGTCAAACTCAATTTTACGAATATATTCTAAAACGGCTTCGTCTTTATTTAAGAAATGCACGGCCATAAACATCACGCCCAAGCCAAATAAAAACGATAAGACCGGTGGAATACCAAAGGCAACGTT
>JAAZCO010000225.1 GCA_012513235.1 Gammaproteobacteria bacterium | reverse complement strand
GGGTAGGGATTGAGCCAGATGATTTTTTTAAACTTTTGCTTAAAACGCTGCATCCATACATAGCCTGCTTCGTCGTTCCAGTGCTCAACACTGCCGCCGGGCTGGGCGATTTCGTAGGGTGACATCGACGCATCCCCAACAAAAATCACCTTATAGTCAGCGCCATAGGTGTGCAGTACATCTTGCGTGGGCGTGCGCTGATCAAAGCGACGCGCATTACTTTTCCATAAACCTTCATAAATAAAATTATGAAAATAGTAATGCTCAATATGTTTAAACTCAGTTTTACAGGCCGAGAATAATTCTTCACAGATTTTGATATGCGCATCCATCGAGCCGCCAATATCAAACAGCACGAGCAGTTTGACGGTATTACGGCGCTCGGCGCGCATTTGGATATTGAGCAGGCCGCCATCGCGCGCGGTGTGATCAATAGTGCCGCTCAGATCAAATTCATTCTCTGCGCCAGCGCGGGCAAACTTACGTAAACGCCTTAGCGCGACTTTAATATTGCGCGTACCAATCTCGACTTGATCATCTAAATCTTTATATTCACGCTGCTCCCAGACTTTAACCGCTTTGCCTTGGCGCTCGCCCTCGTTACCAATGCGAATACCTTCGGGGTTATAGCCGCCCGAACCAAAAGGACTGGTACCGCCGGTGCCGATCCATTTACTACCGCCTTGGTGTTTGCCTTTTTGCTCAGCTAAGCGCTCTTTAAAGGCCTCGATGAGCTTATCTAGGCCACCCAAAGATTTGATTTGCTCGCGTTCTTCAGGACTCAGCGAGCGTTCAAACTCTTTGCGCAGCCACTCATCGGGGATCAGTGCTTCAATATGTTGGTCAAGGTGCTCAATGCCTTCAAAATAAGCAGCAAAAGCGCGGTCAAACTTATCGTAGTGGCGTTCATCCTTAACCAAAATGGCGCGTGCTAAGTAATAAAACTCATCCATATCGGCAAACACCACGTTGTGTTTGAGCGCATTGATTAAGTCTAAGAGTTCGCGCACCGAGACCGGTACTTTGGCGGCGCGCATTTCATTAAATAAATTCAGCAGCATGGCTACAGACCTCTTCAGTAAAAGGTGCAGCGGACGGGTTTGTCTCACACAAACACGTCCGTGCAGCGCATGTGTTTAGCGTTTGCGGCGGCTCATAAAGGCCAAGCGCTGCAGCAGCATCACATCTTGCTCGTTCTTAATCAGCGCACCGGCCAAGGGTGGAATGGCTTTGGTGACATCCCGCTCACGCAGCACCGCTTCACCAATATTATCGGCCATCAGCAGCTTGATCCAATCCACCAATTCACTGGTTGAGGGCTTCTTTTTTAAGCCGGGGATTTGGCGCACATCAAAGAATACATCCAGCGCTTCACTGACCAAGGATTGGCTGATATTGGGGTAGTGCACATCAACAATTTTTTGCAGCGTGGTGCGATCGGGAAAGGCAATGTAATGAAAGAAGCAGCGGCGCAAGAAGGCGTCGGGCAGCTCTTTTTCGTTGTTGGAGGTGATGATAATAATCGGGCGATGTTTAGCCTTAATGGTTTCATCGGTCTCGTAGACGTAGAACTCCATTTTGTCGATTTCTTGCAGCAAGTCATTGGGAAACTCGATATCAGCTTTATCGATTTCATCAATCAGCAAAATGACGCGCTCATCGGCTTCAAAGGCTTCCCAGAGTTTGCCCTTGTTGATGTAGTTACGCACATCATGGACTTTTTCGGAATTGAGTTGCGAATCACGTAGGCGGCTGACCGCATCGTACTCGTAGAGACCTTGATGGGCTTTGGTGGTGGACTTGATATGCCAGGTGATTAAACGTGCACCAAAAGATTCAGCCAGTTGCTCAGCCAGCATGGTTTTACCTGTGCCGGGTTCGCCTTTCACTAAGAGCGGGCGCTCAAGAGTGATAGCGGCGTTCACTGCCAGCTTTAGATCATCTGTAGCAACATAGGATTGAGTACCAGAAAACTTCATAACAAACCTCAGCACAACCTGCGCGTTATTATTTTAATTAAAGTGAATGATTACGTTTATAGGTTGCTTACTATACCTTGCCGATCTGAGGTTTGTGAACGAAAGCGGTTTTTCGGTCATTGTGTGTGCATTTTTAACCCAAAAACAGGCTGGACGCTTGGCGCTCAGCGCTTTAGGCTCAGAGGTATTATTTAAATCAATGAGGAGAGTTTGCTATGGGCCGTATTTATGCTGATAACGCGCAAAGCATTGGTAACACACCTTTGGTGCAGATTAATCGTTTAGGCCCTGCTGGGGTGACGATTTTAGCCAAGCTTGAAGCGCGTAACCCTGCAGGTTCGGTTAAATGCCGTGTTGGCGTAGGTATGGTGCAGGCTGCTGAAGCTTCGGGTGCGCTTAAACCTGGCGTGACTATGGTTGAGCCTACCTCAGGTAATACGGGAATTGGCTTGGCTTTTGTTGCTGCGGCGCGTGGTTATAAATTAATTTTGACGATGCCGTCTTCGATGAGCCTAGAGCGTCGTAAAATTCTTAAAGCTCTGGGGGCTGAGCTGGTTTTGACTGAGCCAGCTAAAGGTATGCAGGGCGCGATTGATAAGGCGCAGGAAATTGCCGCCAGCGCTCCAGACAAATACTTAGTGTTGCAGCAGTTTGATAATCCCGCCAATCCTGATGTGCATGAAAAAACCACAGGGCCAGAGATCTGGCATGATACCGATGGAGCTATTGATGTGTTGGTCAGCGGTATCGGTACGGGCGGCACCTTAACTGGTATTTCTCGCTATATTAAAAACACCTGTGGCAAACCGATTCTCTCTGTGGGTGTGGAGCCCATGACGTCGCCAGTGATTAGCCAGCAGTTGGCCGGGCAAACTGCAGCGCCTGCGCCGCATAAAATACAAGGTATCGGCGCAGGCTTTGTACCTAAAAATCTAGATTTAAGCATGCTCGATCAAGTGGAGCAGGTCAGTGATGATGAAGCTAAGTTAATGGCGCTGCGCTTAATGCGCGAAGAAGGCATTTTGTGTGGTATTTCTTGTGGTGCTGCAATGGCAGCGGCTGTGCGCTTAGCCCAGCAACCGCAGATGCAAGGTAAAACCATGGTGGTGATTTTGCCTGACTCCGGCGAGCGCTATTTATCCAGTATGCTATTTGATGGCTTATTTACTGAACAAGAACTGGCGCAATGACTTGTAAAGCAGCTGAACAAGTGCGCTTGCAGCTTTGGATAAAGGTACACTGTAGCTATTTAATGGAGTTGCGCAGATGACAATACAATGTCCGGCTGTAGCCATTGCTCGGCAGATTCTTGATGGTTTTGATGTGTACCGTGAGGAGTTTCGCCAAATCACCAACCTGGGCCGTGAGCGCTTTGAAAAAGCACAGTGGCAAGAGATTCAAGAGGCATCTGCAGCGCGTATACAGTTGTATAAGGTGCAAGTTGATCTGACACAGCAGCACTTGTTAACTCAGTATGGCGAAGAAGTCCTACTGAATATTGACTGCTGGCCGCAAATTAAAGAGTCCTATATTGGGCAGATTGATTTACGTTTAGATGATGAGTTATCGGAAACCTGGTTTAACTCGATTTTTAATAGCTTATTCAGTCATGACTTGATCAGTGACGAATGCATGTTTGTGCACAGTACACGCCCGCCCCTAAATGCTCGTGATGCACCGATGCAGATTCGCACCTATCGCCCACAAGGCGATTTGGCGGGCATGCTGCGTCAAATCAGTGAGGATTACCGTTTTTCAGTGCCCTATGCTGATCAAAACGCTGATGTGTTGCGTCTTGAACAACAGTTGCGCGAGAGCTTGCCAGATTGGGTGTGCAAAGACCCTGACTTGTGTGTTGAACTCTATAGTTCGCGTTTGTACCGCAATAAAGGTGCTTATTTAGTCGGACGGGTATTCACCCTCGATGAGCAGTGGCCCTTAGTGATACCCATGCTCAATCGTGAAGAGCAGGGTATTCGCATTGATAAAGCCATTGTCGATGAAGCCGAAGTGTCGATTATCTTCTCCTTTACCCGCTCGTATTTTATGGTGCGCGTGGCTTATCCTGCTGAGTTTATTAGCTTTTTGCGTCGTATTTTGCCGCGTAAACATCTGTCTGAGTTGTACACTTCAATTGGCTTTTATAAACAGGGTAAATCAGAGTTTTATCGCTCCTTGATTGATCATCTAGAAACCACCGATGACCGGTTTGTGATGGCCGACGGTATTCGTGGCATGGTCATGAGCGTCTTTACTTTGCCGGGCTTTAATACTGTATTTAAAATTATCAAAGACCGCTTTTCACCGTCGAAAAACGTCACTCGTGATACCGTGATTGATCGTTATCGTATGGTTAAATATGTTGACCGTGTTGGACGCTTGGCGGATACGCAAGAGTTTGCAGATTTTCGCTTTCCCTTGGCTAAGTTTGAACCAGAATGTTTGCGTGAGTTATTAGAAGTTGCGCCGGCCACAGTTGAAGTGCAGGGTGATGAGGTTCTAGTGCGTCACTGCTGGACTGAGCGCCGCATGATTCCGCTGAATATTTATTTAGATAATGCCAGTGAGCAGCAGATTAAAGACGGTCTTGAAGAGTATGGTCTGGCCATTAAGCAATTAGCCGCAGCGAATATTTTTCCAGGCGATATGCTGTTGAAAAACTTTGGGGTAACGCGTCATGGGCGGGTGGTGTTTTATGACTATGATGAAATCAGTTATTTAACTGAGGTGAACTTTCGTAAGATTCCTGAGCCGCGTTTTCCTGAGGATGAGATGTCCGCTGAGCCTTGGTATTCAGTGGGTCCGCATGATGTGTTTCCCGAAGAGTTCCCACGCTTTTTGTTTACTGACTTAAAGCAGCGTAAACTGTTCAAAGAACTACATGGTGATCTATTTACCGCTGAGTATTGGCAAGGACTGCAAGAGGCAATTCGCCAAGGTAAGGTGATTGACGTATACCCTTACAAGCGTAAAGACATCGAGTAATAATAGGGGTTGATTAAAACTAAAGTGCGATTGCGTGTTTAGTTATTGAGAAGCCAAACGTTGCGCGGTATAATACCGCGCTTCCATTTTTCCCGTTCGGGAGCGTGTAATATGCTGCGTATCAGCCAAGAAGCTCTGACCTTTGATGATGTATTGTTAATCCCCGGTTATTCCGAGGTGTTACCCAAAGATGTCAGTTTAAAAACCCGCTTAACCCGGGACATCGTACTTAATATTCCTTTGCTTTCTGCAGCAATGGACACCGTTACTGAGTCGCGCTTGGCCATTGCTATGGCACAAGAAGGCGGCATCGGTATCATTCATAAAAACATGACAGTTGAACAGCAAGCAGCTGAAGTGCGCAAAGTTAAGCGCTATGAAACTGCTATCGTGCATGATCCTGTCACTGTAACTGCCGACACCAAAATCATTGATTTACTCAAGCGTGCAGACGAGTTGGGTTTTTCTGGCTTCCCTGTGATTGGTGCAGACAATCAATTGGTGGGTATCGTGACCGGTCGTGACCTGCGTTACACACCTAATGCGGGTGACACTGTAACGGCGATTATGACGCCTAAAGAGCAGTTAGTGACTGTGCAAGAAGGCACAGGCCTAGAAGACATCAAAACTAAACTGTATGAGCACCGCATTGAAAAAATGCTGGTGGTTAATGACAAGTTTCAGTTACGCGGTATGGTCACTTTCCGTGATATCGAAAAAGCTAAAAGCTATCCGCTCGCGTCTAAAGACAGCCAAGGCCGTCTGCGTGTAGGTGCGGCGGTAGGTACTGGCGCGGATACGGCTGAGCGTGTCACTGCGCTAGCTGCTGCTGGTATTGACGTTATCGTTGTGGATACTGCTCACGGTCACTCTAAAGGTGTACTGGATCGCGTGCGCTGGGTGAAGGAAAACTTCCCAGAAGTGCAAGTGATCGGCGGTAATATTGCCACTGGCGCTGCTGCTTTAGCTTTGGTTGAAGCCGGTGCTGATGCGGTTAAAGTGGGTATCGGTCCAGGTTCAATCTGTACTACACGTATTGTTGCCGGTGTCGGTGTACCACAAATTTCTGCCATCGCTAACGTTTCTGCTGCTCTTAAAGGCACAGGCGTACCTATGATTGCTGACGGTGGTATTCGCTTCTCTGGTGATTTATCCAAAGCCATTGTAGCTGGCGCTGACGCGGTGATGATGGGTTCAATGTTTGCCGGTACTGAAGAGTCACCTGGTGAAATTGAATTGTTCCAAGGTCGTTCATACAAGTCATACCGTGGTATGGGCTCGCTCGGTGCTATGGCGCAAGCGCAGGGCTCATCAGATCGTTACTTCCAAGACACCAGTGGCGGTGCTGAAAAGCTCGTTCCTGAAGGTATTGAAGGTCGTGTACCTTATAAAGGTGCGATTGCTGCCATTGTTCACCAGTTGATGGGCGGACTACGCGCATCAATGGGTTACACCGGTTGTGCCACCATCGAGCAGATGCGTACTGAACCTGAGTTCGTACGTATCACCGGTGCGGGTATGGCTGAGTCCCACGTGCACGATGTACAAATTACCAAAGAAGCACCGAACTACAGGGTCAGCTAAGCTGTGCTCATGTTCGTTTGACAAACCGCCGCATTAAGGCGGTTTGTCCTTTCATACGCTTATAAACTGTTACTGAGGCTTATCCCATGACTGCCCAAGATATCCATGCTGATCGTATTCTGGTTCTAGATTTCGGCTCTCCATTCACCCAATTGATTGCGCGACGCATTCGTGGCATTGGCGTGTTTTGTGAAATTCATCCATTTGATGTCGGTGAAGATGTCATTCGTGCGTTCAATCCGCGCGGTATTATCTTATCGGGCGCGCCTGAAGTGGCGCAGTTCAGTGATATGCCAGCAGTGCCGCAGTGGGTGTTTGATCTGCAGTTGCCTGTTTTAGGCTTGGGCTACGGCATGCATGCTATGGCGCAGCAGTTTGGTGGTCAGGTGCAAGGCGCGGCTGAGCGTCAGTTTGCAACTGTACGTGTGGACGTGATTGCCGCTAACGCTCTGTTGGATGGTGTACGTGATACAGCTACTGCCGTTTCACCCAGTGGCTTAGATGTGTTGATCAGCCATGGCGAGCAAGTCACGGTATTGCCACTTGGTTTTAATGCCATTGCCAGCACTGAAAGCTGTGCGATTGCTGGTATTGCTGATGCCACGCGCAATTACTACGGCTTACAGTTCCATCCTGAAGAAACCCAAACCACTCAGGGTTTAGCGATTATCAGTCGTTTTGTTTTAGATATTTGCGGCTGTGCCGGTCTGTGGACACCAGCGAATATCGTCGAGGATGCGATTGCTAAAGTACGTGCGCAAGTGGGGAATCGTAAAGTGCTGCTGGGTTTATCCGGCGGTGTCGATTCCTCGGTAGTTGCAGCCTTATTGCACAAAGCAATTGGCGATCAACTGACCTGCGTCTTTGTTGACCATGGCTTGTTGCGCTTACATGAAGGCGATCAAGTGATGCGTATGTTTGCGCAAAATATGGGTGTGAAGGTCATCCGTGTGGATGCAGAGCAGCGTTACTTAGATTTGCTTAAAGGCGTGACCGATCCAGAAACCAAGCGTAAGATTATTGGCCGCACCTTTATCGAGATTTTTGATGAAGAGTCGAGCAAGCTTGAAGGCATTGATTTCCTTGCGCAGGGCACTATTTATCCTGACGTGATTGAGTCAGCCTCGATTAAAGGCGGCAAAAGCGTTGCGGTTAAGTCCCACCACAACGTGGGTGGCTTACCGGAAGATATGAAGTTTGAGTTGGTGGAACCGCTGCGCGAATTGTTCAAAGACGAAGTGCGCAAGTTGGGTGTAGAGCTCGGTCTGCCGCATGATATGGTCTATCGCCATCCGTTCCCAGGCCCAGGTTTGGGTGTGCGTATTCTCGGTGAAGTGACTAAGGAATATGCTGATATGTTGCGTCTAGCGGATCATATCTTTATCGAAGAGCTGCGTAAGGCCGGTTGGTACGATAAGACCAGCCAAGCCTTTGCCGTGTTCTTACCCGTCAGATCGGTTGGCGTAGTCAATGAAGAGCGCCGTTATGCGTGGGTTGTGTCATTGCGCGCGATTGAAACCATCGACTTTATGACCGCACGTTGGGCGCACTTGCCTTACGAGTTACTGGAAACAGTATCGGGTCGTATCATTACCGAAATCGAAGGCATTTCACGCGTGGTCTATGACGTATCAAGCAAGCCACCAGCGACCATTGAGTGGGAGTGATTTTACGCTCGCATTAAAGGTTAGTTGATTGCATTAAAGCCCATATGTTTATGGGCTTTTTTGTATCTTAAAGATGATGTTTTACCTTGATTGCAGACTGGCTGTGGGCTCGCTGCAGTTACCGCTCGAGTTTGAGTAAATCTACTCCATTTAGGTTAGATGATTCAGCAGCTATCCTTTACGCTTGGAGTGTGAGCCTATAGCAATGCTTAGGCTTTATCGTGTGTTTTGGTGGGCAAGGGGAGCCAGATATACAGGGCACAGTTGGTGCGTCAACGCCTTTGTCGATCACTTAAAGTTTAAACGTCACTTCTTGCATGGAAGGCAAGGGTCACCAACTGATCGAGGCAAATAAGAATAATTATGGCAAATCGAACTGAGTATGATTTTATTGTAATTGGGGCGGGATCGGCAGGCTGTGTGTTGGCAAATCG
>JAAZCO010000031.1 GCA_012513235.1 Gammaproteobacteria bacterium | reverse complement strand
CTGCCTTTTGTGCGCAAAGCCTGTAATTACGAATATGTACCAACGGCGATTATCAGTGGTTTAATTCTGACTGTGGCAGCGCCATTTTTCATGTTGTTTTTTTTAAGCTTAGTCACGGTTTAACAGAAAAATTTACGGCCAATCTTTACCGGTTAGCGACTGGCTTTATGGTTGCTGAAAATTACTGTTGATGAGCTTAGAGAAGTCATGCGCAGGCATCGGACGACCAAACCAATAGCCTTGGCCCAGTGGGCAGTCGAGCTCTTGCAAAAAGTGCATTTGCTCGGCAGTTTCAATACCTTCAGCTTGTACTTCTAGGCCAATACTTTTTCCCAGCATTAAGATTGCACGCACAATGGCGCTGTCTTCGCTATCGCTGGGTAAGTTTCTAATAAAGCTTTGATCGATTTTAAGTTTATGCACTGGCAAAGACTTTAAGCGTGATAAAGACGAATAGCCTGTACCAAAATCATCAATGGCTAAGCGTACACCCAGTGCGCGCAGCTCCTTGAGCGTTGCGTCAGCGCGGTCTGGATCTTCCATCACTGCACTTTCAGTGACTTCCAGCTCAAGGTACTGAGGTTTAACACCGCTACGCTTTAAAGTGTCGGCAACTGTTGTTGCTAGCTCTTTCTTCGAGAGTGAGCGACTGGATAAATTAACGGCTACAAAACCTAGTTGTATACTTTGTTTTTGCCACTGGTGCATTTGCTCGCAGGCACGTTGCAGTACCCACTCGTCAATTGCACTAATCAGGCCGATTTCTTCAGCAATGGGAATAAACTCACCCGGTGATACCAATCCACGTTCCGGATGATTCCAGCGTACCAAGGCTTCACAGCCGACTAATGTGAGCCCTCCCATGGCATAGACCGGCTGGTAATACAGCATCAGTCCTTGTGTTTCTAATGCAGCACGCAGTTCACTGCCGATCGAAATACGTTGGAAAGCTTGCTCGGTCATCTCACTTGAGTAGAAAGCAAAAGTATCGCGGCCACTGGCTTTAGCTTTGCTGAGGGCTGAGTCAGCATTGCGCATGATATCTTCCACACTTTTAGCTGAGCGTGGAAATAAGCAAATACCAACACTGGCGCTGATAAATAATTCTTTGTTCTCGATAATAAAAGGTTGTTTGCTGGCTTTGATTAACGCTTGTGCGACCAGCGCGGCTTCTGCAGGCGTACCAGTATCTTGGCAAATCACGACAAATTCATCGCCACCGATACGCGATAAAGTGCAGTGTTTTTGATCAATGATGGCGTTGATGCGCTCGGCTATCGCTTGCAGCACTTGATCACCAACACTATGGCCTAAGCTTTCATTAATACTTTTAAAATGATCAAGGTCGATTAAAAAAGCAGAGCCGTTTTTGCCTTCGTTGGTCAATGTTTGTAGCGTGATATTGAGGCGTTCATAAAGTTGTGTGCGATTGGCTAAACCAGTTAATGGATCATAGTGCGCCAGATAATTCAGCTCGGATTGTGAGTCTTTGAGCAGTGAAATATCTGAAAAAACCGCAACGTTATGTGAGACCAAACCATTTTCATCACGAATGAGACGAATAGTTTGATATTGCGGCAAAATTTCACCGCTTTTGCGTCTATTCCAAATTTCACCACTCCATTCATCGGTGGTTTTAAGACTGTTCCATAGCGCTTTATAAAAATCACGGCTATGGCGGCCTGATTTAAACATGCTGGGCGTTTTCCCCAGTACCTCTTCAGCCGTGTAGCCGGTGATGTGGCTGAAAGCGGGGTTGATATGCACAATGGTGTTCTTGCTATCTGTGATCAACACGCCCTCATGAGTACTTTCAAACACGGCGCGAGCCTGCTTTAAGCGCTCTTCGGTGCCACGTTGCTCAGTAATGTCATGTGCAATACCAATAAAGCGGATGGGTGTGCCTGTAGCGTCTTTGATTAAGCTGCCGCGTGAGCGGATCCAGCGATAGCTGCCGTTTTTATGTTGCATGCGGTAAGTGCTGTCATAGTCGCCATCACCTTCGTGCATAAAGCGCATCGCATTGCTGAGCAGCAGTTCACGCTCTTCTGGGAGTAAGCGATTTTTCCAGTCTTGCAAGCTAGAACCGAACTCGGCTTGGCTATAGCCGAGATTGTTGCAGTAGGTGCTGGAAAAATATATATCGTATTGCTTGGTCAGATCCCAATCCCATAAGCCTTGGTTGGCGACTATAAGTGCGAGCTTGAGTCGCTCTAGGTCGGCCTGAGCATCGGCTTGGGCTTTGGGTTGAGGCTTGTTGTAGCTGCGCCATGCTACAAACCAGTACACAATTGATAACCCTGCCAGTAGCAGCCAGTTGCTTGGTAAAACTGCTGTATTTTGTTGGGCGTTGTGTGTTGCTAGAGTGAAGCAAATGGAATAACCCAAGAAGCCAGATAATACAAGGGCTGCATAGACTAAAATGTATTTTAGTAGGCTGCGTTTATACTGCATTTTTTGTTGGGTATTCAGAAGAATGGATGAATCACATTGTATACCTGTTGCGTATGAATAGAGCTATGCTAATTCAAGTAACTGCAGCCTGTTGTATTGCAACTTATAGACAGTATAAGAAAATTTAGGCAAAAAAAACCCATTCAATCTGAATGGGTTTCTTAAATATGGTGCCCGGAGACGGAATCGAACCGCCGACACGAGGATTTTCAATCCTCTGCTCTACCGACTGAGCTATCCGGGCTCAACGGCGGCTATTAAACAGAGTTTTCAGCCTGCCGTCAAGCATCTTGATGAAAATACTTTATTAGTTGCTTGGTGGTACATAGCCTTCGGCTTGCGCGAAGTCTTCACCGGCAAAGAATTTAGTCATTTCATCCATAATAAATTTGCGATCATCGGCGTCCATCATATTCAGATGACGCTCGTTAATCAGCATAGTTTGGTGGGCTTGCCATTCATCCCAAGCTTGCTGCGAGACATTATTATAAATGTCTTCGCCTTTGCTACCAGGAAAAGGTGCGCGGGCGAGGCCAGCGAGTTCTTGCTTGTGTTTACGGCACATAACCATACGAGTCATCTTAAATCTCCAGTTGTAACTGAATAAGTGCGCGCTCAAGCAACCCCTTAATCGGAGCTGCTAAACCTAAACGCGGTGGATTGCTTGGGTTATACCAGAGCCAATTGCTTTCGGCTACGCCAAGTGGCGCGTTGCTGTGCACCTGCACCAGCCAAGGCTCGATATCTAAATGGAAATGGCTAAAGG
>JAAZCO010000224.1 GCA_012513235.1 Gammaproteobacteria bacterium | reverse complement strand
GAGGGTCATGGTATCGGTGCCATGAATAATCAAAATATGCTGATGCGGACTGTGTAAAATCCGCTGGCGTAATAATTCGCGGTCAGCATCAGTCAACTCTAGGCTGTCTTTTTTCAGTACGCTTTCAACACTGTAGGTGAGGTTGATGCCGGCATCGGCCAGCAACTCAGGCGCCATGGGTTCGCCAATAGTGAACTCGGATAAGGCATCATGATAGATTTTATCAAAGGTGCCGCCGGTGGTTAGAATATGCAGGTGCATCACAAGGCTTAATCCTCAACAAGATTGAATACGCATGATTATTGCCTAAAGTATGAGCGAAAAGCCATTAACAGAGCAGAGGACTATGACAGCAGCAGGGCCAGCGGTGTGGTATGTGTATCTAGTGCGCGCAGAAAATCAGGCGTTGTATTGCGGTATCAGCTTGGATGCACAGAAGCGTTTTGCCCAGCATTGTGCAGGCAAGGGCGCGCGGTTTTTTTCTACCAGTCCAGCTAAAGCGTTGGTGTATGTGGAAGAGTGTGCCGATAAATCCACTGCTTTGCGCCGCGAGATGGCGATTAAACGTTTGCCAAAGTCAGCCAAGGAGCAGATGGTGCTGACTTACACTCAGTGAGTTTTGGCTGAGAGGCTAAAATAACACAGCCCCGCTAACCCAAGGTTAACGAGGCTGCTTCAAGCCGCTAGTCTATTACTGGTAAGCACCAGGAATTGGACGCAGATTGATTTCTACACGGCGGTTTTGTTGACGGCCTTGTGCAGAGTTGTTATCGGCTACCGGCTGGTTTGGACCGACACCGCTCACTTGTAAACGCATACCATTGACACCTTGGTTACGCATATAGTCAGCAACGCTTTGTGCACGACGCTGAGATAAGTTCATGTTGTGCTGGTATGGACCAGTGCTGTCAGTGTGACCGACAATCTCAATGGTGTTTTGGTCATACTGCTTAAATGACTGCGCAAGGTTGTTTAAGGTGCCGTAGAAGTTGCCTGAGATGCTTGCGGAGTCTGTAGCAAAGGTGACGTTACCAGGCATCACTAAAGTTAAGTTGTCGCCATCGCGCTGTACGTCAATACCTGTACCTTGCATGCTGCGACGCAGTTCTGCTTCTTGTTTATCCACGTAGTAACCGGAACCAGCGCCCGCAGCGCCGGCAACTGCCGCACCAATTAATGCACCTTTACCGCGGTCTTTTTTACTTGAAGTGGCAGCGCCAACAACCGCTCCACCCAATGCGCCTAAGCCACCGTAAATAGCTGTTTTATTTGATGAGCCGCCTTGCTGCTGTCCTTGTGGATTGTTGTAAGGATTGCCGGTAGCACAGCCCGCCAGTAAAGCAAAAATACTGGTCGCAATCAGAGTGCGTGATGTAGTGAGTTTTATCATGGTCAATTCCTTGTAAAGCATCGTATGTGTGTTCGTGGTTTATTCTATGCACATTAGAGTGCTTTTTCCAAAGTAAGTTCGCCTGCCAGTCTAAATGAGTGAGTTAAGTCTAAGGCTTTGGTTTGCGCTGACTGGCGCGTTAGCTGTTGCAAGGCTGTTTAGGTTGATGAATCAGTACAGGCGTTGGGCAATGGTTTAGAATCGCCCGATCTATAAATGGATGGCGCAATGCCTTATATGTTTTTTGTATCAAGACAGCTAATTAGGAGCAAGACATGAGTAAGTATCAAACAGGTATTTTGGCGGAACCTGTACCACCTGTTGCCCGCCATCTGTTTTTTACCTTGGAATCAATCGAGCATCTACCTGCGGCACTGCAGCGCTTAACAGCTTTAGTGGATGGGGATGCGACTGTTGTTGGTTTTGGCATCTCTGTGCTGCAGGCTTTAGAAACACAGTTACTGAAATTACGAGCCTTTCCGGCGCTGAGTGCTAACGGTCTTGATATCCCTTCCACGCAACATGCTGTGTGGTGCTGGTTGCGTGGCGATGATCGTGGTGAGTTGCTGCACCGTACTAATACTTTAATCAAGGCGCTGGCGCCGGCTTTATCTCTGGTACAAACCACAGAAGCATTTCGCTATAAAGACGGTCACGATTTAACCGGCTACGAAGATGGTACAGAAAATCCAGTCGAGCAAGCAGCGATTGATGCGGTATTTGATACTCAAGCGCCCGGTGGTACTTATGCGGCGATTCAGCATTGGGTGCATGACTTGTCCGGCTTTAAAAGTTTACCGCAGCAAGAGCAAGATCATATTTTTGGTCGTCGTTTAAGTGATAACGAAGAATTAGACGATGCGCCAGAATCTGCGCATGTCAAACGCACAGCGCAAGAAGATTTTACGCCTGAGGCTTTTGTGGTGCGCCGCTCCATGCCCTATATCGATGGCGAAGATGCCGGCTTAGTGTTCTTAGCTTTTGGCCATACGCTGGATTCATACGAGATGCAGTTGCGTCGCATGATAGGTTTGGATGATGGTATTACTGACGGTTTATTTCGTTTCAGCCGTCCAGTGACTGGCGGCTACTACTGGTGTCCGCCGGTGGAAAATGCTCAGTTGGATCTGAGCGCGCTGTTATAAAACCTCAAGCGCCCGCGCATTCTGTATGAGTCGCGGGCGACTGGGCGTAGAGCTAGAGTTGAGCTAGAGGATTATCAACTTTACGGTGATCGACCCAGAGTAATGTCGCTCCAGCAATCGCTGCGGGCATCGCAATCAAGTTAAATAATGGCACCATCAAAGCTAAATAGGTTATCCCGCCAAAGCCTAAACTGAGCCAGCGCTTGCTGCGTAGCCATTCGAGCATCACCGTCCAGCTGACTTTATTGTTATCGGCGGGGTAGTCAATGTATTGCACAGCCATCATCCAAATATTAAACACCACCCATAAAGGCGCCGCGATAATATTGACGCCGGGAATCAAAGATAAGATCAGCAAGCCCAGTGCACGCGGTAAAAAGTAGCCCAATTTACGCATTTCCCGTGCCATGGTACGGGGCACCATCGCCAAGAGTTCTGCCCAGCTAAAGGGTGGGAAATGATCTTCGCCGCGCGCCACAATCTCAACTTTCTCAGCTAAAAAGCTATTAAAAGGCGAGGCAATTAAGTTTGCGATAGTGGTGAAGGTAAAAAAGATCATCAGTAATACCAGCGCTACAAACAAAGGCCAGAGCAGGTAATCTAAAAAAGATAACCAGTTGGGTAAGTTGGGCATCAGTTGCGCTACCCAGCCGTTAAAGCGTTGCACCGCAAAATAAATCAAACCAAAAAACACGGCAATATTGATTGACAGTGGCAGTAAAACAAACATGCGCAAGCCAGGGCGCATAATCATGTTAAAGCCAGCGGAGAGGTAATGTGGGCCGCCAAAAGGTTGGGCTGACATAAAGTGTTTCCTTTGCAAGTGGCACGAAAAGAGGCGTTATTAGACAATATATGCAGAGTCAAACAGACGTCACATGCTGTAGTCTGCATTTATTCGATAGTTTAGAGGTTTGCGCTAGGTTAGCGAACCGACAAACTGTAACCTATGACACAATTTTTGGCCTTAGATCCATTGTTAGGAGTTATACATGTCTGAAGTTCGTCACGCCCCCGTGTTGATTTTGGGTTCTGGCCCTGCCGGTTACAGCGCTGCTGTATACGCTGCACGTGCTAATTTAAAGCCAATGCTGGTGACGGGAATGCAAGCCGGCGGACAGTTGACCACCACAACTGAGGTCGATAACTGGCCGGGTGATCCTGAAGGTTTAACCGGTCCTGCGCTAATGGAACGTATGCAAAAGCATGCGGAGCGTTTTGAGACTGAGATTATTTTTGATCATATTCATACGGCACAATTACAGAGCAAACCCTTCACTTTAATTGGTGATAGCGGCACGTATACCTGTGATGCGTTGATTATTGCCACCGGTGCCAGTGCACGTTATTTGGGCCTGCCATCTGAAGAAGCTTTTATGGGGAAGGGCGTATCTGCTTGCGCCACCTGTGATGGTTTTTTCTACCGTAATAAAGAAGTGGCCGTGGTGGGTGGTGGTAATACTGCAGTGGAAGAAGCGCTGTATTTATCCAATATCGCCAGTAAAGTGACCTTGATTCACCGTCGCGAGACCTTCCGCTCCGAGAAGATTTTACAAGACAAGTTGCACGCCAAAGTCGCCGAAGGCAAGATCGTGCTGGCGCTGAATGCGCAAGTGGATGAAGTGCTCGGTGATAATATGGGTGTAACGGGCGTACGCTTGCTCAATAACGATGGTAGCAAGCAAGAGTTGGCTGTGGATGGTGTGTTTATTGCTATTGGTCATACGCCCAATACCAGCCTGTTTGAGGGTCAGTTAGAGCTCAAAGACGGTTATATGGTGGTCAATGGTGGTCGTGAAGGTAATGCGACTGCAACCAGTATTGCTGGTGTGTTTGCAGCGGGTGATGTGGCGGATAACGT
>JAAZCO010000223.1 GCA_012513235.1 Gammaproteobacteria bacterium | reverse complement strand
TTCGAATCACTCCGTCCCGACCATATAAAACAAAGGGTTACAGTTAATAGCTGTAACCCTTTTTTATTGTCTTGTATTTTTGTCACATTATTACCCCACAGATACTCGCAGTCATCGCCATCTACTTAGGAGTTGCTCTGTGTCCAGCTTACCCAAAGTTACATTATTTGCACTCGGTGGCACCATCTCAGCCCACCATGATGACCGCTTAGAACTGTGTCAATACAAGTCAGGACACTACAGTGGTGCGGACTTTCTTAGCGCTTTACCTGAGTTAAGCGCACTGGCTGATATTGATATCGTCCAACTCAACAATATCAGCAGTACCGCCATTGATGAAAGCCATTGGTTTGACTTAAAACAGCGCATTGAACAGAGCCTGCTGGGCAGCGACGCAGTAGTGATAACGCACGGCACCAACACCTTAGAAGAAACGGCATTCTTTTTACATCTCACCTTAAATACAGACAAACCTGTGGTTATGACTGGCGCTCAAAAGCCGTTCTCAGCTTTGGGGAGCGATGCTTACTTCAATCTGCTCAATAGTGTGCGTGTGGCGCTGTGCCCTCAAGCCATAGGCCAAGGTGTACTAGTTGTGGCCAACGATAAAATTTACTCAGCACGCGATGTGAGTAAAACCCACACTTACTACTTAGAAACATTTCAAGCCCCTAACAATGGGCCTCTAGGCCGGATTGAAGCGAATCAGCAGGTCAACTTTATGCACCGCTCGATCGCCACACACAAGACAGAGCATTGCTTTCATCATCTAAATCAGCCTGAGCGTATACCTTATATTGCGATTATTTATTCATATGCAGGTGCTGATCAGCGCATGATTGAAGCACTACTCTTGCACACACAGCTGGATGGTTTAGTTATAGCGGGAACCGGTGCCGGCCGTTGCTCACCGCTTGAAGCATCGGCACTGCTGAAAGTACGTGAGCGTGGTATTCCTGTGGTGATGAGCTCACGAGTTGGCGCTGGCGCTGTCTTGCCTCTCAATGGTTATCAGCACTTGGATCTCATCACCCTAGATGACCTACCACCACAAAAAGCTAGAATCTGGTTATTATTGCATGTACTCAGCACCAACTAACGCAGTCCGCCTGCATGGATGCATTTTTAACCCATAAGCTCACACACTATACAACTGGGTTTCACTCAGCTGAGCGAACCCCTCCCAGACACTTTACATGGCGACTGCGATGCTTGGATGTTAAAAATTATAACTAAAAAACCTGTTGCAGCTTATGCATATTATTGCCAACGACACACTAGCCTATAATTAAGATCATAATAAAGTATGAAAAAATATTGAAACCATTCAAACTAGCGTCAGAATCACCAGTACACCACCCAAGTTGCGCTTGAGTGCATAAAGGACGATACCAGTACGATGAAAACGACGATAAGCCCAAACTCTTTTTCCGGGAAAGAACTCGCGCTGGGCGAACTGTCTTCCGCTATTTTTGAAGCCGCCGTGGATTCAATGATTGTGATTGATGAGTATGGCATTATCCATGCCCTTAATCCGGCAGCAGAGCGGACTTTTGGCTACAACAGTACAGACATTATTGGACAAAATGTATCTACATTAATGCCTGAAAAAGAAGCTAAACAGCACGATGGTTATTTGCAGGCTTATGCTAAAACCGGTGAGCGCAAAATGATTGGCAAAGGCCGTGAAGTCACCGGTAAACGCAAGGATGGCAGCTATTTCCCAATGCACCTCAGTATTGGCGAGCTTAGCGTCGGTGACCAAAAACTTTATGTGGGCATTTGTCACGATATCAGTAGCAATAAAAGACTGCTGAAAAAAATCACTTATATGGCAACTCACGACAGTTTAACAGGCTGCTTAAACCGCAACTATTTACACAGTAGCCTGCAAGAACTGATGTCTGTGTGCACAAAAAACAACTTACAGTTGGTAGTGCTCTTTATTGATTTAGATGGCTTTAAGCAAATCAACGACAATTATGATCACGATGTTGGCGATCAGTTGCTCAGTAGCGTTGCCCAACGTATTCAGAGTCTATTAGGCCCTGAGGATATCTTGGCACGTATTGGTGGTGATGAATTTCTGGTAGCCTCTAATCAGACCCGACAAGAGGGTGCTGCGCGCCAACTAGCGCAACGTATCCTCGATATTTTAGAGCCGCACTTTAATATCGACGGTATCGATATACGTATCCGCGCCAGTATTGGTGTGAGCCTCTACCCTGGCCACACCCAAAGCAGTGATCAATTGGTTAACGATGCTGATATCGCTATGTATAAAGCTAAGCTGGCCGGTGGTCACTGCATGCGCTTTTTTGAAATAGCACAGCGCGAACAGATGGAAACCATATTTAAAACAGTCAGTCGACTGCGCAAAGCCATTGAACTTGAGCAATTTGAACTGCACTACCAACTGCAATTTAATCTTGCACCCCCTTACCAACCAACAGGTATAGAAGCATTATTACGCTGGCATGATGGTGATAATGGCTTGGTTCTACCTGATGATTTTTTACCTTTAGCGGATGAGTACGGCTTAATGCCTAGTATCACGCTCTGGGCACTCAAGCAGGCATGCTTAGATAATCAAAGCATTATCACAGAACAACTACTGCAGACCCCAGTGGCAGTCAACAGTTGCGGCCCATCATTTTTACAAAGTGATTTTGTCAGCTTAGTGCACAGTATCTTGGCTGATACCAAACTGCCCGCCCAATACTTGGAAATTGAAATTACTGAAAGCGTAGCCTTGCACAACTTGCCGCTAGCGCAAGAAACAATTCTTAAACTGAAACAGTCTGGTGTCAAAGTCGCTATGGATGACTTCGGTACGGGATTCTCATCACCAGGTATTTTAAAGCAGTTATCGGTGAACCGTTTAAAAATTGATCGCTCGTTTGTGAGCGGCTTACCGCACAGCGACTTCGATGTGGCTGTGATTAAATCAATATTGATTGTGGCTCAGAGTATTGATATGCAAGTTACTGCTGAAGGAATTGAAAATATAGAGCAATTGCAATGTCTAGAAAAGCTCGGCTGCCACCAAGGACAAGGTTACTGGTACGCCAAACCTTTGCCTTTAAACGAGCTCAAAACTCTGTTGCAAGAACTGCAAGCACAGAGCTAATACTGTCGCTCTATCGCTTACTCAGCCATAGCGCCATGCTCAATGGCATCGAGCCATCCAAAGCACTGAGTATAGGATTCTTTAACGCTCAGAAACGAAAAAACCCGTTAAGTCAATAAAGACCTAACGGGTTTTCGTAATATGGCGCAGTGGACGGGACTCGAACCCGCGACCCCCGGCGTGACAGGCCGGTATTCTAACCAACTGAACTACCACTGCGCGATACTTAAGACTTGGTGGGTGATGACGGGATCGAACCGCCGACCCTCTGCTTGTAAGGCAGATGCTCTCCCAGCTGAGCTAATCACCCTTGTGTCTTCAAGTGGTGCGTATGATAGACACTAAGCTGCCTTCTGGCAAGGGCTAAATTGATTTATTTACATAAGTTGGCAGATAACTGCATTAAACAGGCTGTTTATCTATTTTCAACACTAAAAATCCATTTAAAATCACAATGACTGCAACTTTAACCCCGGCTGCTTATCTATTTTTAATGATTAGAAGCTGCACCCACCCCGCAATCACTGATATTATATACAGCATTATTGACCCCGCAGTCATATGAATCAGTGACTGCGCTTTAACGCACTGCATTATGTTATCAATACTTTTTTATCGCACTTTTGGAGTTTTCTATGTGGTTTCGTAATATTTTGATGTACCGCTTAACATCAGACACACCTTTAACAGCCGACACATTAGAAACAGCCTTGGCTACTAAACCCGCTCTACCTTGCGGCAGCCAAACATTATCGACATACGGATTTGTTGCCCCCTTTGGTAAAGATGCCGATGCACCTTTAGTCCACAGCGGCCAAGGCTTTATTTTAATTTGTGCACGCACTGAAGAGCGCATTTTACCCAGCAGTGTTGTGCGTGATGCGGTACAAGAGAAAGTTGAAGAAATCGAAGCGGCAGAAAGCCGTAAGGTTTACAAGAAAGAAAAAGACCAGATTAAAGATGAAGTCACTCAAGCCTTACTGCCACGTGCCTTTATTCGCCGATCCAAAACCTATGCTGCAATTGCGCCAGCACAAGGCTTAATCCTGATTGACTCCTCTAGCGCCAAACGTGCAGAAGAGCTGCTCTCAACACTGCGTGAAGTACTCGGCAGCTTACCTGTACGCCCAGTTGGTGTTAAAACTGCACCTACAGCGACCTTTACCCAGTGGGTTAAAGAACACCAAGCCAGCCATGGCCTAGCGTTAACCAATGAATGTGAATTACGTGATAGCGCTGAAGACGGCGGTATTATCCGTATCAAACGTGAAGATTTAGCCAGCGAAGAAGTGCAAATGCACTTAGCAGCCGGCAAACTGGTCACCCAGCTGACCTTGGCTTGGGAAGATAAACTCAGCTTCCTGATCGACGACAAACTCACCATCAAGCGCCTACGTTTTGAAGATTTACTGCTGGATCAAGCCGAAGAAGACGGAGGTGACGATGCTGCCAGCCAGTTCGACGCCAGCTTTATCTTAATGATGATGACTTTTGTCGAATTTATTCCACAACTGCTCGAAGCGCTGGGCGGTGAAGAAATCCCACAAGGGATTTAGTAAATCAGTTCTATGGTGTATTACAGGTAAACCCTGTGTACACACATAGAGGTTTGCAAGCTATGCAAATATTCACTGAGTGATTCGGTGTTGATGCGATAAGCGTAGCCATGGATGGCGTAGCGCCGAATCGAACCCCGGACGGGTTCGTGAGGAAAGAGCATCAGCATCGAATCACGACATGCGCGACTCGTTAGTTTTGAACACTAGCCAACCAAGCCTTACGCTGCTCAGCCGTATGAAAGGTCCAGGCCAAAAACCGACTCTGCTTCTGCCCCTGCGCCATACTGCACACCTGTACATCCACCGCACCAACCTGCTTGAGCATGCGCTGCAACAAACGAATATGCGCAGATTTAGACACCAAGGTGGTAAACCACAGCACCTGCTGCGCATACTCACGACTTTCTTTCATCATATTGCGCACAAAAGTTAACTCCCCACCCTTGCACCACAACTCATTACTTTGACCACCAAAGTTCAACGTCGGCAGTTTACGCTGCGGATCTTGCTTGCCTAAATTGCGCCACTTACGCTCACTGCCACTGGTCGCCTCAGCCGCATTGCTATGAAACGGCGGATTACATAAGGTACAAACCACCCGCTCGCCTTCATGCAACACACCGCTAAAAAAAGCGGACTTAACCCTCTGCAAACGCAGATCAATCACCTGCGTTAGATCATTGGCTGCCAAAGTCTCAGCCGCAGCAGCCAGCGCGCGCTGATCAACATCACTAGCAATAAAGCGCCAGCCATAATCATGATGACCCAACAGTGGATAAATACAGTTCGCACCAGTACCCACATCTAGCACAGTAAAATCGGTACCACGTGGAATATCTCCGCCTGCATCCGCAGCCAACAAGTCGGCTAAGCCATGAATATAATCAGCGCGCCCCGGTACTGGTGGGCACAAATAGCCTTCGGGAATCTGCCAATTTTGAATGCCGTAGAGCTGCTTTAATAGCGCCGCATTAAACACCCGCACCGCTGCAGGGTTAGCAAAATCGATACTCTGTTTGCCATAGGGGTTAATAATCATAAAAGCTTTTAAACGCGGCTCAACAGCAATCAACGCAGCAAAATCATAGCGCCCTTGATGGCGATTACGCGGATGCAACAAGGCAGCGGCAGGCTGTGTGCTCATAAAAAAACCTTACTGAAATCATTAAAAAACGCAGTATAGCAGCAAGCCAAGATCGGCCGAACCGGTAAATCCCTGCGTACCACACAGTGCGCACAGCACAGTTAACGCGAAGATATACAAAGTTACTGTCGTGACAGCATGAGAATACAGCCGGAACTGCAAGCAGCTCCGGCATCACATCAAGGCTTCAGATTGGCGCCCAAACGTAACCGGTAGCTATTTAACGGAACAAAGGCTTCTTGGAAATACAAAGGTTTGCCATTACCACAAGATGCTAAAAACTCCAGCACTACACCCGTGGTTCCTGCCTCAAGTCCCAGTTCATTGCAGACTTCATCAGGAAAAGGCTCATAACGTAATTTTTGATCCAATCCTCCGATACTCACGTTATAACGGTTATACAGCAACGCTTTAAAGTTAGCTCCAGCAAGGTCGAGCAACTGCGGCTCAACAAAGGCTGGGAAACGATCGCTATCAATATAAAAGCGGCTAAAACATTCAAATGCTTCAGCAACCGCAAATACACGATCCACTTTCACCACATTACGAATGTTCGTACCTAACTGCCCAACCCAGTTTTTACCATCCAGTCCCGTTTCTTGAGCAACAATTTTGGCATAAATAGGCAGCACTTCACCGGCATCATCTTCAAAACACAAGTGAATCGGTGACAGCATCGGCAT
>JAAZCO010000030.1 GCA_012513235.1 Gammaproteobacteria bacterium | reverse complement strand
TAGCGATTGCGCGTCCGTTTACGCCTGATGATATGCAAGCGATTGAAAAGCGCATGAATGAGCTGATCAATCAAGATTACGATGTGATTAAAAAGCTGACACCACGTGCTGAAGTGATCGAGATTTTCACTGAGCGTGGTGAGGATTATAAGTTACGTTTGATTGAAGATATGCCCGATGAAACAGAAATGGGTCTGTATTTTCACCAAGAGTACGTCGATATGTGCCGTGGACCGCACGTGCCTAATACGCGCTTCTTGAAGTCTTTTAAATTGACACGCTTCTCCGGTGCCTACTGGCGTGGTGATTCCAAGAACGAGCAGTTACAACGTATTTACGGTACTGCTTGGTCGGATAAAAAACAGCTCAGTGCCTATATTAAGCGTATTGAGGAAGCTGAAAAGCGTGATCACCGTAAACTCGGTAAGCGCTTGGATTTGTTTCATATGCAAGAAGAAGCGCCGGGTATGGTGTTCTGGCACCCGAATGGCTGGACGCTGTATCAAGTACTTGAGCAATATATGCGTAAAGTGCAGCGTGAAAACGGCTATTTAGAAATCAAAACGCCGCAAGTGGTTGACCGTATTCTCTGGGAGAAGTCAGGTCATTGGACCAACTACGCAGACAATATGTTTGTCACTGAGTCTGAGTCGCGTGATTATGCGATTAAGCCCATGAACTGTCCTTGCCACGTGCAAGTGTATAATCAGGGTTTAAAGAGCTACCGTGAGTTGCCGTTGCGTTTAGCAGAGTTTGGTGCCTGTCACCGTAACGAGCCGTCGGGTGCATTGCATGGTATAATGCGTGTGCGTGGATTCGTTCAAGACGATGCGCACATTTTCTGTACTGAAGAACAGATGCAAGAAGAATCAGCTAACTTTATTCGCTTAACACAAAAAGTGTATGCTGATTTTGGTTTTGATGAAATTGAATTGAAGTTGTCAACACGTCCAGAGCAGCGCGTCGGTTCTGACGAGCAGTGGGACTTGGCTGAGAAAGCCCTTGCTGATGCCTTAGACTCTGCTGGCTTAGAGTATGAGTTGCAGCCCGGTGAAGGTGCATTCTACGGCCCAAAGATTGAGTTCTCCCTGCGTGACTGTTTAGGTCGTGTTTGGCAGTGTGGTACCTTACAGCTCGACTTTAACTTGCCGGTACGTTTAGACGCTGAATATGTCAGCGAAGATAACGGCCGTAAACATCCAGTGATGTTGCACCGTGCAATTTTAGGTTCATTTGAGCGTTTTATTGGTATTTTGATTGAGCATTATGAAGGTGCGTTTCCAGCTTGGTTAGCACCAACACAAGCGACAATTATGAATATTAGTGAGAAACAAGGTCCTTTTGCACAGAAAGTTGAAAAAAAGTTGCTAGAAAGTGGATTTAGAGTCACAAGCGACTTGAGAAACGAGAAGATCGGCTTTAAAATCCGTGAGCATACTTTGCTCAAGGTTCCTTATTTGCTAGTTATTGGCGATAGGGAAGTTGAGACACAAACTATTGCAGTACGAACGCGCGGCGGTGAAGATCTTGGAAGTATGTCCGTCGATCAGTTCAGCGAATTATTAAATACTGCGATTTCCCGGCGTGGTCGCCAAGATTTGGAGTGATAATTATCAAGCGAGATATGAGACAAGACAGACGAGCTGCCCCTAAGGCACCCATTAATGAGAACATCACAGCCCGCGAAGTGCGCCTGATTGGTGCGGAAGGCGAGCAGATCGGGGTCGTCTCGATTGATGAGGCTCTAGCAGCTGCTGATGAAGCAAAGCTGGACTTAGTTGAAATTTCTGCGGACGCGTTGCCGCCTGTATGTCGCATCATGGACTACGGCAAGCACGTGTTTGAGAAAAAGAAACAGGTCGCGGCTGCTCGTAAGAATCAGAAACAGATTCAAATTAAAGAAATTAAGTTTCGACCAGGGACGGAAGACGGGGATTATCAGGTAAAACTACGCAACCTGATACGTTTCCTAGAAGATGGGGATAAAGCCAAGGTTTCATTACGATTCCGCGGCCGAGAGATGGCCCACCAGGAGCTGGGAATGGAGTTGTTGAAGCGGGTCGAAGGTGACCTTGCTGAATACGGCACCGTTGAACAGCATCCTAAGATGGAAGGACGCCAGTTAATAATGGTCCTCGCCCCCAAAAAGAAAAAATAACCCCCTAGGGCACAGGCAGGCCTTAAGGTTATGCGTATCAATCTGAATGCGGAGTATTCAACATGCCAAAGATGAAAACGAAAAGTGGCGCTAAAAAGCGCTTTAAAGCGACAGCAAACGGTTTTAAACATAAGCACGCTTTCAAGAGTCACATCTTGACCAAAATGACAACTAAGCGTAAGCGTCAACTGCGCGGGACATCTTTGATGCACCCAAGTGATGTTGCTCGCGTTGAACGCATGTTGCGTGTTCGTTAATTTAGGTCTGGATAAATAAAGGTAAAATTTTATGGCTCGTGTAAAACGTGGTGTTGTAGCCCGTAGTCGTCACAAGAAAATCTTAAAACTTGCTAAAGGTTATTACGGCGCACGCTCACGCGTATTCCGTGTTGCTAAGCAAGCGGTTATTAAGGCTGGTCAGTACGCGTACCGTGACCGTCGTCAGCGTAAACGTCAATTCCGCGCTCTGTGGATTGCACGTATCAATGCTGGTGCACGTATCAATGGTTTGTCTTACAGCCGTTTCATTGCTGGCTTGAAAAAAGCTTCAATCGAAATCGACCGTAAAGTACTGGCTGACTTGGCAGTAAACGAAAAAGCAGCATTTGCTGCAATTGTTGAACAAGCTAAGTCCTCTTTGGCCTAAGTTTTAAAACATTGCGACATGCGGTTTTGATAAGGGAAGGGCTTAGGCTCTTCCCTTATTTCGTATAGCACCCTTATTTTTTAAAAGTCATAGTAAGAGCACCTTGCAAAGTACGTGCGCTGTGTTTTGCAAGGTCCTCTGGAGTAATGTATGGATAATCTTGATGCGCTGGTTGCGCAGGCTTTAACAGCCGTTGCCGACAGTGAAGATTCGCAAGCAGTAGAGCAGTTACGGGTTCACTATCTTGGTAAAAAAGGTGAATTGACTCTGCAAATGAAGCAACTGGGTAAGTTGTCAGCTGAAGAGCGTCCGCAAGCCGGAGCTTTGATTAACGCGGCCAAAGAAAAGGTGCAAGATGCACTCAATGCACGTAAGCAGCACTTAGACGGTTTGGCCTTAGCTGCTAAATTGGCTGCTGAAACCATTGATGTCACTTTAGCCGGTCGCGGTCAGCAAAGCGGTGGCTTGCACCCAGTGACTCGTACGCTTGAGCGCATTGAGCAGTTCTTCACCAAGATTGGCTATGGCATTGCTGAGGGTCCTGAAGTTGAAGATGACTATCACAACTTTGAAGCCTTGAATATTCCAGGCCATCACCCAGCGCGTGCCATGCACGACACCTTCTACTTTAATGCGAATATGTTGCTGCGCACCCATACTTCTCCGGTGCAGGTCCGCACCATGGAAGCTCAGCGTCCGCCGATTCGTATTGTTTGCCCAGGCCGTGTGTATCGTTGTGATTCTGATATCACGCACTCGCCGATGTTCCACCAAGTGGAAGGA
Organism: Gammaproteobacteria bacterium; assembly: GCA_012513235.1. Lineage (GTDB taxonomy): Bacteria > Pseudomonadota > Gammaproteobacteria > Pseudomonadales > Pseudomonadaceae > Denitrificimonas. The sequence continues at coordinate 2,821 of JAAZCO010000030.1, read as the reverse complement.
TTGTTGATTGATCAAGATATTAGTTTTGCAGACTTGAAAGGCACGATTGAAGAATTCTTACGGGTGTTCTTTGAGAAAGATTTAGGTGTGCGTTTCCGTCCATCCTTCTTCCCCTTTACTGAACCGTCCGCCGAAGTGGATATGCAGTGTGTGATGTGCAATGGCGAAGGTTGCCGTGTGTGCAAGCAAACCGGTTGGTTGGAAGTGATGGGTTGCGGCATGGTGCATCCGAATGTGTTGCGCATGTCAGGTATTGATCCGGAAGAGTTCCAAGGTTTTGCCTTCGGTATGGGTGTTGAACGCTTGGCTATGTTGCGTTATGGCGTCAATGATTTGCGTCTGTTCTTCGATAACGACCTACGTTTTTTATCGCAGTTTCGCTAGGTCGATACCCTTTAGAGTTTAGGAGAGCAGTATGAATTTCAGTGAACAGTGGTTACGTAGTTTAGTTAATCCAGCCGCGACGCGTGATGAGTTGGTCGCACGCTTATCTATGGCCGGTCTTGAAGTGGACGCGGTTACACCCGTTGCAGGTGAATTTAGCGGTGTGGTGGTTGGCGAAATCTTGAGTGCTGAACAGCACCCAGATGCGGATAAATTGCGTGTCTGTCAGGTTAGCGATGGCGAGCAAACGGTACAAATCGTTTGTGGTGCACCCAATGCCCGCATGGGTATTAAAATTCCTTTTGCTCGTGTCGGTGCTGTATTGCCGGGCGACTTTAAAATCAAAAAAGCTAAGCTGCGCGGTGTCGAGTCATTTGGCATGCTGTGTTCAGCGAGCGAGTTACAGATCAGCGAAGAAAACGATGGCTTATTAGAGCTGCCTGCGGATGCTGTGGTCGGTCAATGTGTGCGTGAAGCGTTAAACCTCAATGATGTGTGCATTGAAGTGGACCTCACCCCGAACCGTGGTGATTGCTTGTCTTTGCAGGGTTTAGCTCGCGAAGTGGGTGCTTTATATAATGTACCAGCACAATTGCCGGTGATTACTGCAGTACCAGCCAGCCATGAGCAAACCGTTACAGTTGAGTTGGCTGCAGCGCAGGCTTGTCCTCGTTATGCCGGCCGTGTGATTACTGGTGTTGATTTAAGCCAAGCCACGCCTGCATGGATGGTTGAGCGGTTACAGCGCAGTGATATTCGCAGTATTGATCCCGTGGTTGATGTCACTAACTATGTGATGATTGAGTTGGGTCAACCGCTGCATGCTTTTGATTTAGCACAAATCAAAGGTGGTATTTGCGTGCGTATGGCGCAAGACAACGAGCAGATTACTTTGCTTGATGGCCAAGAAATTAAGCTCAAAGCTAATACCTTGGTCATTGCCGACCAAGAGCGTGCGCTGGCGATTGCCGGTGTCATGGGCGGCGAAGACAGTGGTGTGACAGTCGGTCAAACCACGGATATCTTCCTGGAAAGTGCTTTCTTTGAGCCTGTCGCAATTGCTGGTAAAGCCCGTTCTTATGGCTTACATACCGATGCTTCGCACCGCTTTGAGCGTGGCGTGGACTGGCAGTTACCTGCGCAGGCTATTGAGCGTGCGACTGAATTATTGCTGAGCATTGTTGGCGGTAGCGCAGGTCCTGTGGTGGTCACTGAAGATGCGCAGCATTTACCAAAAACTGCGCCTATCACTTTACGTGCTGAGCGCGTCAAGCAAATGTTTGGTTTAAGTCTGAGCGATGCTGAGATTGAGTCATTACTGACACCGCTAGGCTTGCAGTTGACTGCACAAGGTGCTGGCGTGTGGTCAGTGGTGGTGCCAACGCATCGCTTTGATATCACTATTGAAGTGGACTTGCTGGAAGAGATTGGCCGTTTATATGGCTACGATCAGTTGCCTGTGCGTTACCCAGCTGCGCGCTTAGCACCGCAAGCGCAATCTGAAGCACAAGCACAGTTGCCGGTCTTGCGTCGCTTGTTGGTCGCCCGCGGCTATCAAGAAGCCATTACCTATAGCTTTATTGAGCCTGAGTTATTTACAGCGTTCCACCCAGAGCTTAAAGCCCTAACCTTGGCCAACCCGATTTCAGCTGAACTGTCAGTGATGCGTGCATCACTCTTGCCGGGTTTGCTTAAAGCCCTGCAGCACAACCTGAATCGTCAACAAGAGCGCGTGCGCTTATTTGAAAGCGGCTTAAGTTTTGTTGGTCAGTTAGACGATCTCAAGCAGGATCGCATGCTTGCCGGAGTGATCACAGGTTCACGTTTGCCAGAGTTATGGACGCACGGTAAAGAGACTGTTGATTTTTACGATATTAAAGCCGATATCGAAGCGGTGCTGGGTGTGGGTGGCGATAGCGCAAGCTTCACTTTTGTACCCTGCCAGCAGCATGCCTTCCATCCGGGTCAGTGCGCACGTATTGAGCGTCATGGTCAGGCGGTTGGTTTTGTGGGTACCTTGCATCCGCAGTTGGCCACTGAGTTGGATATTGATCAGCAAGTGTTGATGTTTGAAGTCAAACTTGATGCTATTAGCGAAGGCCGTTTGCCTGAGTTTTCTGAGTTGTCACGCTTCCCTGAAGTACGCCGCGACTTAGCTTTGGTGGTGAATGCTGATATTCCAGCAGAGCAACTGATGGACGCTATGCGCAGTGCCGCCGGTGAGTTTTTAACGCAAATTCGTTTGTTTGATGTGTATCAAGGCAAAGGGGTGGAAGAAGGTTGTAAAAGCTTAGCGGTTGGCTTGACCTGGCAGCATCCATCACGCACTCTTACAGACGAAGAGGTCAGCGCGGCAACACAAGCGATACTGACTCTATTGTCTGATAAGTTTGGTGCAATCTTAAGGAAGTGAGTGTATGGGGGCTTTAACGAAAGC
>JAAZCO010000222.1 GCA_012513235.1 Gammaproteobacteria bacterium | reverse complement strand
ATTGTGCTGGTCGGTACCTTGGCTGCGACTTTTATCAGTTACCCGTTACGCGAAGTGGTGCGCATTTTTGGCTTAATCGGTACGGTATTGCGTAATGAAAAGCTCTACAGCAAAAAAGATTTAGATGAGTTGATTGATATTTCACGGCTGTGGGTGCGCAGTGACATCCGCGCAGTGGAAAAGGCCTTGGAGCGAGTGGGTAACCCGTTTCTCAAGACCGGTGTGCAGTTGGTTATTGATATGACGCCAGAGGATGAGATTCTCGAGTTACTGCAGTGGCGTATGTCTAGAATGCGCGCTCGTGAGCATGCTGAAGCACAACTGTTTCGTGTGATGGCCAGTTATGCACCGGCATTCGGTATGGTGGGTACCTTGGTGGGCTTGGTTAACCTGATGTTTTTATTAGGCGATGGTGATATGACGCTGATTGGCCAGCAGATGGCTTTAGCTCTTATGACGACCTTTTATGGGGTTTTGCTCTCTAACTTATTATTTAAACCGGTGGCAGTAAAACTAGAGCGTCGTACTGAGCAGCGTTTAGTCCTGATGAATATGGTGTTGCAAGGCGTGTCGATGATGAGTCAAAAACGCACCCCAGCCATGATGCGCGAAACGTTAAATTCATTTATGGAGCAACACCAAGATGAAATTAACGACGGCAATCACCGCTTTAACAAGTAAGAGAATGCTTAATGAGTGATGAAGAAAGCCAGCGTATTGATCAGCTTACAGATAAAAATAAACGCTTAGCAGCAGAGCTTAAGCTGGCGCGCATGCGCAATAAAACCAGCGGCTCAGCTAAAACCTGGCTGACTCTGGATAGCAGCACTGCGCCTGCTGAGGAAGAGGAAACTTGGTTTGCAACCTATCTGGATATGATGACCTTGCTGTTGGTTCTGCTGGTGGTGATGTTGGCCTTTGCCGGTAAAGGAGAGCTTGTTTCTGTGGTGGAAGGTATGACTGGCACCCGCAGCGGTGAGGGCGCGGCCACAGGTCATCAGTTGGGCATTGAACTGATAGTTGCAGGGGATTCCAGCGGTGAGCCATTAGGCGATAGACAGTCGCGTGCTAGCGTGCAGGAAGAACTGGCGGCTTTAGGTATTGATACTCAAATAGAAGAAGCGCCAGAGCGCAGTCTCAGTGATTTAGGGCTTGATCAGTTGGGCGATGACATTGATGTGATTATCAGCGCTGGTGTGGTGAGCTTTAGAATTAAAAGTGAAATTTTATTCACCTCTGGTCAAGCAGATCTAGGCTTGGCGGGCGCGGATGTGCTTAAAAAGTTGGTTAAAGTGCTACGAGCAAACAGCTTTCAAGTGGCGGTCGAAGGGCATACCGACTCGATACCCATTCGTGGTCGCTACCCATCCAATTGGGAGTTATCTGGCTCAAGGGCGGGTAGTGTGGTGCGTTACTTGGAAGCCAATGGCATTCATAGTCATCGCCTACGTGCTGTGGGTTTTGCCGATACGCAGCCCTTAGCAGAAAATACTACAGAGCAAGGACGGGCACAAAACCGTCGTGTTGAGTTGAAAATGGAAATGCCTCAGTAACTCATCGAGCATCTTTTGATCAGTGTCACTATCATTTGTCGTCTCTTGGTTCTATCATGTACAAAACTTGTACATTAAAAAACATGCAGGCCAGTCGAGAAAAGGTCGAGCAAGGTGTGCACTTAGCCAATCAAGCTGGATGCTCTATTGCTGAAATACGCGACGGTGCCACTCAGGTTTTACAAGCTGTACGCCAATTCAGTACAACAATTAATACCTAATGAATAGGCAGTCTTGTGCTGTCGTTCTGAGCGCATCAAGCAGCATATGATTGACAGGCAAGGTCACTCGATGCTGCTTGTGTGCTCAAGCGTAGATGTTTAGTGCTCTTGTGGCGCCTTCGGCGGTACCAAGCTGATCAGCTTCGATACACTCTCGGGCTTGAGTGCACTCATCGCCTTGACGGGCTTGATATGATCTTTGCTATCAATAGCGAATAAAACCAAGGCAGCATTATCGTGCTTATCGAGAAAGTCTTGATAACTAAACTCTTCACTGAGTTGTGTGGTTTTGATTGTATAACCTTGGCTGGCGAGGCTCGCGAGTTTGGCATAGCTCACACCATCAAATAAGCCACGTGTGCGTTGTATTTTTTCTGCTGTTTGATAGCGTGCTTTTTGGTCTTGCTCGCCTTCGGCAAGGCTAAACACACTGTCATGATCACCAAACCAGTCCAGAAAGTGGTAAGTCGCTAGGGAGTTCATCTGCTTATAAGGTGAAATCACCAGTAAGTTACCAATACCGGTGAGGTCCAGTTGATTGGCCGCATGCTCAGAGATGGGGTTACCAAAATACACGTGCAGATTTTCCATGCGCGCTTGGCGTACGTTTTCCCAGTTGGTATCGGCCATCAGGACGGGTACTTCATGCTTCTTAAGCTCTTTAGCAATCATGCGCGCAACTTGGTTGGCACCCATAATCAGAAAGCCAAACTCAGCAGGCTCGGCAACGCCCAGTAACTTGGCTAAAGGCCGTGCAGTGAGGCTCTGAATGGTCACAGTGGCAATGATCAGCATAAAGACCAGCGGTACTAATGTTTGCGCACCGTCATAACCGTTACTTTGTAGCTGAAAGGCAAACAGGGCAGACACTGCTGCGGCAACGATACCCCGTGGTGCAATCCAACTTAAAAATAGCTTTTCACGAAAATTTAGATCGGTACCCATCGCCGATAAGAAAATACTTAAAGGTCGAGCAACAAACATCAACACAGCCAAGACCAGTACTAATCCCCAGCCGAGGCTGGTAATAGCTGAGAACTCGATACGCGCAGCCAGAATAATAAACAGAGCAGAGATCAGCAGTACGCTTAAAGATTCCTTAAATTCAAGAATGCCATCGACCTGTACTTGTTTCATATTCGCCATCCAGATACCCATAATGGTCACGGTCAGCAGGCCTGATTCATGTGCGATTTCATTAGATAGAGCATAGACACCCAGCATAAATGTCAGAGTGCCGGCATTATGCAAATAGTGCGGCATCCAGTGTTTGCGCAGTACTTGTCCGTTTAAGTAACCGGCCGCTGCACCCAGCAGGGTGCCCACCACAATAGTCTTGCCGAAAATATACAGTGAGTGGCTGAAAACGTTACCCAGCCCCCAAGACACAATGCCCTCATAGACCAAGACCGCGAGCAACGCGCCCACAGGGTCAATCACTATACCTTCCCATTGCAGGATATTAGCCAGCTTGGAGCTGGGGCGTACTGAGCGCAGTAAGGGTGCTATCACTGTTGGACCCGTCACTACCGAAATAGCGCCAAAGAGTAGGGAGATCTCCCAGGAAATATCTAAAATCCAGCGCGCTGCCAGTGTGCCTATCACTCCAGTGACTAATGCGCCCACTGGAATAAGGTTGCGCACCATTTTACTGTGGCCGCGGATCTCGGCAAATCGCAGAGTCAGACTGCCTTCAAATAAAATAATGGCAACGGCCAGGGACACCATCGGAAACAGCAGGTCACCAAATACATCTTCTGGGTTTAAATAATGAAACACAGGGCCGCAGGCAATCCCGGTGGCGAGTAAGAATAAAATCGCTGGTACACGTACGCGCCAAGCGAGCCATTGGCAAAATAGTGACAGTACACCAATAGAAGCGAGCAGCAAGACAGTGCTAATGGGCATGATAAGTTCCGTACAAAAGATGTGAGCAATAGTGCGTGTTTGCGTCAGTCTAGTGTACTGATTGGCTGCTTAATAGTATTCAATGCGCGGGTTGGGTCAATTGATGGCGCAACTGCTGGAATTTCGGCGTCGCCATTGAGCCCAAATGTTATAGGTGAGGTTACCCATATGACTGATACCGGGAAGGCTAAGTAGCGTTGCCGTTTTTTTCAAGCCTGCGATACGCCAGTAAGCCAAGGTCGCATCGAAGCCAATCTGCATTGTGTGCCCATCAAAAAAATGAATACGCGTGAGTAAGGCTTCTAAGGTATAGCCGCAGGGGGGTTGAAAATCTGCAGCGCTAATGTCAATCAATTGCACCTGAGGCTCAAGGCGAGGGCGCAAATGCTCAATTTCCTTTTTGCAAAAACCGCATGAAGCATCGTAGTAGAGCTGTGCGTGAGAAGTCATCTTGAGGCTCCTGATTCTAGTGTTGTAGATCTACTGTAGGGCTTCTGTCTAAGTTGTGTATTGGATGTATCTTACTCTGCTGCTGGCACTAGGACAAATTGAATCTGTCGACTAGCAGTCACCGTCTTAAAATGTATACAGCATGAGCTGCGCTAGAGTGTTTGGTGTTTGTATATATGAAAGTATTTTAACTGCGCTAATTGATCGCATTTATAAAGCGGGAGTGGTGTATGGCAGTAACGTGGAAATGTACTCTCAGGCTCGCCTGTGGCATGCTATGCGCGCTATTTTTCGGCGACCTGCTGTTAAAATCAATGATTAAGAGAATCCATGAATTTTGTAAAACCGTGCTTATGGGTAGTGTGCACTCTTACTGTGCAAACATTTGCTTTCGCTGATCAAGATATAAATTTAGAGAACACGACCAGCGAGCAGCATATAAAAAGCCAGTCGACTCTCGCTTATAATCTATTTAAGCCTGTGCGCGCCGAGCCGTATTGGTATATACAGACCAGCGCTTACACTAAGCACTTTAAGCCTAAATCTAAGCACAATAATCATCAGGAATTGATAGGTTTAGAGCGTCATACGGCCAACAGCTATGTGCTCGGTGGTGCTACTTTTTTAAACTCGTATGATCAGCGTTCGTATTATGGCTATGTCGGTAAGCGCTTTGATTTTGCTGATACGCCATTTTATGGCAAGTTAACGGGAGGCTTGATTTATGGTTATAAGGGGCAGTATCGCGACAAAATTCCGTTTAACCGCTTTGAAATTGCGCCCGCTGTCATCCCGTCTTTAGGCGTACAGTATCGTCGAGTCAGTGCAGAGGTTTTATTGCTGGGAACAGCTGCAACTATGATTAACATTGGGGTTAAGTTGTAATCTGCTTGCGCTGTACACCTCAGCACAATGCTGCTGAGGTGATTTGAGTGTTATTGAATTAACGCAGTATGTTTTCCAGCACATCAATCACGATATTTGTCACGTTATCCACCATCAGTACATCATTATTAACACGTACATAACGGTGATCCGGTTGTGTGTAGAGCTGTGAGCGTAAGCCTCTGGGTAAGTCATAGTAGCGTGTGTTTTTTGACAGCTTCTGACCTTTTTTCCAGCGCTGAGCTTTGCCGTAGGGCTGACAGCGATTCTTTTTCTTAACTAAGCCCGGTGGGCAATTGTTGCGGTATCTTTTATCACTGTAATAACTATTAATCAGGTAGCGGTCATTATGGCGAAAGCCATTGCGCTTGTTATAACCGTGGCGGTATTGATTGTGCTTTTGGTTACGGTATTGGTTATTGCGATACTGATTATTGTATTTTTTGTCGTAATGATAATCCTGTGAATTTCGATATTGGTCACGGTGTGAATCGTAGTAGCGATCAGCAACCGCTTGCCCTGTTGTTAGCATCAAAGCCACACTGATGGCGGCTAAATAGAGCGATGACTTTTTAATAAGATTGAGCATAAGGTGTCCTGTATTCAAAATACTGTTTAACGAAAATAGTCTAACGCTGAACAATACTTTAGTACTCGTGCAGAGCTTATAGTTCATAAGTTATTGATTTTAAGCATAAAAAAACCTCAAGGCACTAATAAGTGCACTTGAGGTTTGGGTCAGTGACAGTCAGTCACTGCGACGACTGCTTAGTAGCGGGCGTCTTTAGGCTTATTGCCGTTTGGCCAGTCATTCACCTTGCCAGGGAAGTCTGGGCGTGGTTTATGGGTAAAGAACTCAGATACGTCAATCGCATCTTGGTCGCTGAGCACGTTACCGTGACCCCACAGGCCTTTAGTTTGGATACCCATTGGCATATTGTATTTTACAAAAGCAGCTGCTTTGTAAGTACGTGCCATACCGGCTCCAATGTTAAAGGACTCATCACCCCACAAGGGTGGGAAAACGATATCGCCGCGGCTGTCTTTGATGCCTTCGCCGTTGTTACCGTGACAGGTTGCACACTGGACTTGGTAAATCACTTCACCACGTACTGGGTCGCCCACTAAGGACTCATCCACACTACCTGCGTTTTTGATCGCTACTTTTTGGTTTTTCGGCACATTCTGTGACAGCCATTCCATGTAGGCCAATATCGCCTGCATTTCGTCGGATTCTTTAGGCAACGGCTTGCCGTTCATTGAGCGCATAAAGCAACCATTCACACGACCGGCTAAATCAATCTCTTTACCTGAACGTGGCATCACACGTGGGTAGAAGTTATGGCTATTGATGTAGGGGTCACCCAGAGGGATTTTACCTTGAGAAATATGGCAGCTGTTACAGTTCATCTGCGCGCCGACATTATCAGGCAGCAGGCGCTTGGTTTCATTGAGCAGGCGCTTACCGTAGAAAATCTGATCGGCATTGGGCTCTTTCAAGATTGAGGTATCTTGCGGAAGAATATAGGTGCCGATATCTTCGTTCGCGTCATCGGTAGTGACTAAGTCAAATTCTGTCGCATTACGCTCAATGGGCTTTGGGTTATCACAACCGCTGATTGCAAAAGCACACACTGCTGCAAGGAGTGTCAGCGGCAAACGATATGCGCTGATGCCAGTGGGCAGATTTAAGAGTGATTTATTCACATTTGACTCCTTTTTTCTGCAGCAGGAACACTTAAGTCAGGTGCAACGTCAGTCCCTGTTTTAGGCTTTTTGCTGAGGAAGTGGCGCATTTGTACCACGTCATCGACATCAACCTTGCTGCCTTGGTTGGTCCAGCTGTTACGGATGTAGTTCACGACTTCTGCTACGTCAGCATCACTGAGGTTGATAAACTCAGGCATGGTAAAGGCCATGCGATCATGCTTGGTGTTAGGCATACGACCACCGCTGAGGGTGATTTGTAGGACTGAGTCAGCATCACGTGAGTAGACGGCACTATTACCTTCTAATGCCGGGAAAATACGTGGCACGCCTTTACCGTCTGCACGGTGACAGACTTGGCAATACTCAGCGTACAAAATGGCACCGCGTGAATCATAAACGCCATCCAGCAGTTTTTGCGTAGTGACATCTTCTTTGGCTGCAACAGTGACAGGCTCACCCGGTTTTGGGCTGAGCGTTTTCAAGTAGGCAGACATCGCATACAGATCGTCCTCAGTCATATACTGAGTACTGTGCTCAACCACTTCAGCCATAGCGCCAAAAGCCGCTGTGATATCAGTACGACCGGTTTTGAAGAAATCGACTAATTCTTCTGTGCTCCAGATCGCTAGACCGTCATGTTCGCCACGCAGGCTTTTTGCCCGCCAGCCATCAATCACTGCACCGCTTAAGTACTCTTCTGAGTCAGCGTTGGATAAGGCAATTTCTTGGAAGCCAATGCCACGTTCGGTGTGGCATGAACCACAGTGTCCCGGACCTTCGATCAAGTATTGACCGCGAGCCAAAACGGCATCGTCAGTTTCAGCAACAAACTCACGCTCAGGTGCGAAGATGGCCTGCCAATACGCTAGCGGCCAGCGCCAGTTGAGTATGGGTGGCATTTCGCTAGGTTTGTTCTCTTGCTTAACTGCTTTTACGCCCGACATAAAGTAGGCGTACATGGCCGCCATATCTTCATCTGGCATGATCTGATAAGACGGGTAGGGCATCGCTGGGTACAGCGCGCTATTGTCTTTACGCACACCGTGCTTGGTCGCATTATTAAAATCATCAAAGCTGTAATGACCAATACCGGTTTCTTTATCCGGAGTAATATTGGTCGAGTAAATTGCGCCCAGCGGTGTCAGCATAGGTAAGCCGCCAGCAAACTCTTCACCGCCTAAGACACTGTGACAGGCGACGCAGTCAGCAGTACGTGTGATGTACTCACCTTTTTTGATCAGTTCAGGGTCGTTAATATTTACTTCAATCGTGCTGGTTGTAGTGCGCAAATGCGGCAATGCTTGCCCCAATGTGAACGCAAGTGCCAGTCCACCGACTCCGAGGATGCCGATTACTATTGGCCACTTTTTCATAAGCCGTACTCCATCAGGCAAGTATAGT